>CAIYQV010000146.1 GCA_903928365.1 uncultured Flavobacteriia bacterium | reverse complement strand
CTTCAACAATCATTTGATTATTCACTTGAAGTAAGCGAGCCTAAATCTTCCGATGGAGGTTCTGATATGTGGGAAGTTCCAATGCTTATAAAGGTTAAGCCTAATAAGAATATGGATTTCTGTGCTAACTATGTGAAATCTAATTTGACCTCAATAAGTCTTTCTAGTGAGGAAAAGAAAAATTACGAAAAATTGAATAAGCCTGTTTATGAGCTACAAATAGAGTATGGAAGTAGTTTGGATACAGTTTATCTCAGAACTAAAGAAGCAATAGAGAGTTTTGAAAGATTCGCTAATTTGTGGTTTTACACACATTCGTTTTATGTTGAAAATGGAATCAAAACTTACAGAGATGTTGGTAAATGTAGTTCTCGCAGTGTATTTTATTGTCAGGGTTGTGCACCCGGAAGGGAATTAAATATGGAACCATTATTCGCAAATAATAGCTTGCAATTCATTGAGTCCAATCTTATGCAGAATCAGATAATCTATGAGTATACTGATCAATTAAAATTGAGTGATTTTGAAAGGATAAGTAAGTATGAAATCCATCAGGACACACTTAGAAACAAGTTTGAAAGCGGTGGTTACATTTTTTATAATGGAAATAAATCGCAATTTATTGTAGCCCCGAATACTCCATATATTATTCCAATTCCCGATTATGACAGTGTTATTAAAAGTATAAATGCTCGCTTTTACATGGGGTACAATGATTGGCGATTGCCTACTATTGAGGAACTTCAAGTAATTTTTGAGAACATTAAAATCAATAATTTTGATAATCGTATAATGAAGCATCTAACCTCGGCATTTAGTGGTTCATTAGATAAAGAAATACAATTGATTTCGAGTTCATACAAGTTAGAAAATGATTATTATGATGATGTTAATTCTAGAAAATTAAAGTTATTCTACGTTTCAGGTCCTTCTGATCATTTGTTTAGGCTTTTTTCTGAAAAAGTAAATGAAGATGGGGGTTTTTACGACCCTAATAATTACGACCCTAATGAATATGACTCAACCGCTGAATATAATGGATATTCTGAAAATTCTTGGTATGGCTTTAATTTTCTTCGAGGAGATAGTATTCGGAATGTTCTTTTAATAGTAGTACGCTAATAATCATGAATATTAAGCCATTCTATAATTCAGTAAAAAGAACCAAAAAAACTATAACAAGGATTATGGACTACCAAAATGTTGTCGATTTTGTTGTAAATAAACGGCTACATTTTTCTCCTCTCTCTTCATTTGAAGATTTTACAGAAGGAAAGCGTTTTGAAGAAATTACATTATCTGAGGAGCAAGAAGAATTTGACAAAAATAATTCAGCCTCAGCCTTGTTCAGAAGAAAAGTAATGTATGCCTCTTGTTGGTATATTGGAGGTGAGTCTTTACACATGTGGGATCTTTACGGTCGAAATGAAAGGTATTTGGCTATTCAAGTAGATCTCCAACAGTTTGTTAATTTATTTTCGACAAAATTCGAGTTTGAATCAGAGTCATATAATACTTCAAGAATCACAAAGGATTCCACTATTCAATTTAAGCCAGGTAGCCTACATTATGGGAAAGTAGAATATGTTAACTTGTTGAAAATTAATGAACAGCAAGGGAAACTTTATATTGGTAGGTTTAAAGACAAAGCTTTCCAGCATGAAAAAGAATTTCGACTATTGATGAGACAGAACTATAAAGATTCGTACCTTTTTGATCTTAGGGATTTGAAATGTGTATTTACAGATTCAGATTTTACAAATCTGAAATTGAAGATAATAGTCAGTCCGTTTGCACCTAGTTTTTATTATGAAATTATACGGAGTAAACTTGAAAATGAGAAATGGGTTCAAGTTCAAGAATCAAAGTTTAAACCTTTGTTTTCATAAATCCGTTGGCTGGTTAAATTAGGGAATCCAAACCCTCCACAAACCGGTTCGAAAAAAGTTCAGTTAAGTCCACTAAAACAGAGTGAGAGTGAAAAGCGAGAGCGATTTGCTTCACTTCATTTTATTTCTCTTTATTCTCTGCTTTCTCATTAGCCAGAATACTAGATGAATTTTTCCAATCCAACACCCCATTTAGATCCTCATAAAAGTTAGATTTCTCAACCTTTGGGGTCACAAAACAAAACGAGAATGAGAGCGAGAGCGTCATTCTCGTTTTTGTTTTACATCATTTTGATTCTGATTCTCGCTCTTTATCAGTGTTTTTTTTGTATTCTTCCCATTCCAACACCCCTTCCAAATCCTTGTAAAAGTTAGATTTTAAGCTTAAATGGTTGCTCCAAATTTTTAATCATACTCCACTGAAAACAGAAAAGTTGATTGAAATGTAATCCCACTCAACGCGCAGCTTATATTGTTTCTCCGTATTCATCTAATTAAGGGTACTTTTGTAAATAGAGCACACTGATCAACCAATCCTGAAAATGGTACTTGAAGAAAAAATAGAAGTCATTAAATCCATCGAACCTTTTGTTGAGGAATTCATAAACCAAAAAATGAAAGATCCGGAGGAGTGTTGGCAACCTGTAGATTTTTTACCAGATTTTGCTGATCCTGACTTCGCTGATAAAGTGCGAATCCTTCAAAAAAGTATCGCAAATGTTCCTGATTCCGTTTTAGTGTCACTGGTTGGCAATATGATAACTGAAGAAGCACTACCCAGCTATCAAACATTTTTTAACCTGTTAAAAGGAGTAAATGAGGAACGTAATGTTGCAAGTACTGGCGCATGGGCAAGGTGGTCTCGACTGTGGACCGCGGAAGAAAATAGGCACGGAGATCTTTTGAATAAATATTTGTATTTGAGCGGAAGGGTAGACATGAAAGTTGTAGAAAAATCTATTCAACAACTCATTTACAATGGCGTTGAACTTCAAACTGACGGGGATCCTTATCATGGTTTAATTTACACCTCTTTTCAGGAAAGGGCGACCAAGATCACGCATGTGAATACTGGTAAACTCGCCTATAAATCCGAAGATACGGCGCTCGCGAAAATTTGTAATTTAATCGCCGGTGAAGAAGCCTTACATGAGAAGGCGTACAAATATTTTATGGGAAAAATATTTGAAACAGACCCAAATGGAGGTTTAACTGCCTTTGTTACGATGATGAAAAAGAAAATCATCATGCCTGCGAATCTTATGGATTTTGGAACTGAGAAAAGACAATATCTCAATTATGTAAACATCACTCAAAAAATAGGTGTTTACACGAGTTATGATTATGCTGGTATCATTGATCATCTCGTGAAATATTGGGGAATCGATAAGTTAAGAGGTTTGAATGATGAGGGAAATAAGGCTCAGGATTTTTTATCTACACTTTCGGAACGTTATTTCAGACTCGCCGAAAGGATGCAGGATCCAAACGAAATCCAATTGGTATGGCTAAATAATCAAAAAGCGACGTTCTCATTGTGAAATGAATTACTTCGGGGACGTTGCCTGCAGAGCTAATTGATTGGCAATCGAAAACCAGATTCTTCCGCATTCTTTTTCAAAATATTAATCAATTAAATCCATACTGTGAAGCTAAGTTTATTACCACTGTTAGTTGTCTCCTACTTGTCCGCTGCTCAACCACTCGAGCAATTTAATGAGGATCGAACACTTACAGATAAACGATTGATGATTGGTTTAGGAAGCTGGGCAACGGCCAACTTTATTGCGAGTGGCATAGGTTGGGCAACTGTTTCCGAAGGCGAGGCCCACTATTTTCATCAAATGAACGTGTTGTGGAATACTGTTAATCTGGGACTGGCAATACCAGGGTATCTGAAAGCAAAAAAAGGAAGTCATGACCTTACTTTGGAGGAAACAAAGAAAGCGCAACGGAAAACGGAAAATATCTTTTTAATAAATACAGGGCTTGATGCCGTTTATGTGACCAGTGGTTTTATGCTGCGAGGTTTAGCAAAGCAAGATTTTACCAAAAAAGAACAATACAATGGATTTGGAAATGGTATTATCCTTCAGGGAGGCTTTTTATTATTCTTCGATTTAACGGCCTATGCTATTCATAAACACCATGCTAGTAATTCTTTAAATAAAACCGAGAAAACCATAGAAATGAGTTCTAGTGGATTAGGTCTGAAATGGCATTTGGGAACAAAACCATTTTCAGAGAAACAAGTTTTTCTTTAGAAACAGGAACTCTGTTTTAACAATGAGCTCCTGTTTTCGTGCGAGGGAGGTTATAAACCTTTGATCATATTGTCGTAAATGTCATTAAAGGACATGCCATCTGCCGTTCTTCGCTTGGATAATTGTTTCAGCTCCACTAAAGCCCAAAGCACGAATTCCATCAGAAAGGGAGTGTCTTCCTTTGCAACATGAGGTTGATATTTTAAAATCAGTTTCTTTAACGGCTCAATAGCGTTTAATGCATTGACATAAGATGCTTCGCTTGCTTCGTCGGACAATTCAAACGAATTCGCTTCAAAGAACCAACTTAGAACCGCATCATAAGGTGTCTCTTGATCTTGTTTTTTGAGCTTTTCAATTTTTGGAAAATACATCAAAAAAAGTGTTTTCGTCGCTTCACCAATTAAATGGTTGGCAACAAACGAAGTTCCTTCCTGTTCTCCTTCATACACCAGCTCTACTTTACCGGTGATCGAAGGAATCATTCCGATCAAATCACTGAATCGAACGGTTGTTTTCTGTTCGTTATTCAGAATCGCTCTGCGTTCAGCAGTGCTCACTAAATTTTCATACGCTGTAATGCTCATGCGTGCACTGACACCACTTTTGTAATCAACGTATTCACTTTCTCTTGCTTCAAATGCTACTTGTTCCAGAATATCTTTTGCTAATTCCGGAACATGTACTTCGCAATGTCGATTTTCCAACTTTTCAGCTTCCTGATTGGTGATCATTTTAGCTGTTTTGATGTCGGAGGAATAATGTGTCAAAATTTGAGAGCCGATACGGTCTTTTAGGGGCGTGACAATACTGCCTCGGTTGGTGTAATCTTCCGGATTCGCCGTAAAGACAAAATGAAGATCGAGGGGAAGCCGTAATTTGAATCCGCGAATTTGGATATCACCTTCCTCTAAAATATTGAACAATGCCACTTGGATGCGAGCCTGTAGATCTGGCAATTCGTTTATAACAAAAATACACCTGTTGGCGCGTGGGATCATCCCAAAATGCAGCACCCTTTCATCTGAATAGTTCAATTTTAAGGTTGCGGCTTTAATCGGGTCAATGTCTCCGATCAAGTCGGCAATGGTCACATCCGGTGTTGCCAGTTTTTCAAAAAAGCGTTCCGAACGGTGCATCCAAAAAATGGGTGTCTCATCTCCCTTTTCTGCAATCACATCGCGCGCATAGCGACTTATTGGATTCAACGGATCATCATTCATTTCGCTTCCTGATACGACCGGAATATATTCATCCAATAGATTCACCATCAAGCGCGCAATACGGGTTTTTCCCTGGCCACGCAATCCCAGTAAATTGATATTGTGTTTGGAAAGAATGGCACGTTCCAATTGGGGAATGACTGTTTGTTCATACCCGTGCATACCGGGAAAAGTGGTATGCCCGGATTGGAGAGCTGAGATCAAATTGTCTCTCAATTCCGTTTTGATGCTTTTGGAAATGTATCCGGATGCTTTCAAAGCACCTAGTGTATGGATCGTTGTGTTCATTATTTCAGTTAATTCGTTTTTTTCTGTTCGTTTCGTAATCGTGAAAGATCATTTCTCCCAACCCTTTTAATCCCGTGTAAAATGCCTTCCCTTTATTGGATTTCGTAAATTCTTCCACAAAAGCTTGCAAATACGGATCTTGCGCAATCATAAATGTTGTAATGGGAATGTGCATCTTTCGTGCAAGAGCGGCCATGTTATAGCACTTTTCGACGATCGTTTCATCCAGACCATTACTGTTTTTGTAATACTGACCATCCGGTAAACGAAGGCAACTCGGTTTACCGTCAGTGATCATGAAAATTTGTTTGTTGGTGTTTCTTTTCCTGCGTAGAATATCCATGGCTAATTCTAAACCGGCAACGGTGTTGGTATGATAAGGTCCAACATTGAGATAAGGCAAATCTTTAATCTTAATGGGCCAGGCATCATTGCCAAAGACGATCACATCCAGCGTGTCTTTTGGATAGGAGGTTGTGATCAATTCGGCGAGGGCCATGGCCACCTTCTTGGCAGGTGTGATGCGGTCTTCGCCATACAAGATCATACTGTGGCTAATATCAATCATCAGAACAGTGCTCATTTGCGATTTATGGTGCGTATCTTCAACCACCAAATCTTGCTCGGTCAAACGAAAATCGCCTATTCCATTATTTATCTGGGCATTTTTCAAGCTCTCCGTGATCGATATGTTTTCAATCGTATCGCCAAATTGGAAATCACGAAACTCGCCG
>CAIYQV010000145.1 GCA_903928365.1 uncultured Flavobacteriia bacterium | reverse complement strand
GCTTCCCGAACCATAGATCCACAATTCGGCATTTTGAGTAGTTGATTTAGCATATTCACTAAAAACCAAGATCAACCGATCAATACCATATACATCCTCGAGGGCTTTTACGGTTCCAAAAACAAGTAACTCATCAGTTGCAGAAGTATGTTTCTGAAATCTAATAACATCAATACCAAACGGGATGACACGAACCAACTTGGAAGTATATTGCGCCGTTTCCCTTGCCATGTCCGCACTTGTTGAGCAGATTTCGTCAGCCTTCTTAAGCACATATTTTAAAAGCCATTTCTTGATCAAGCCTTCCCTAGGAAAGGAATACACATCCGTTCCCCAAACCGAAACCATAAATCGCTTGAATCCAGAAAGGGCTCCCATCAAACCATAACTCGAAACATAATGCGCATGCAGAATGTCCGGATTGAAATGAGCAATCGAAACTTTTAACTTTTTAAGATAAGAGAAATAACGAAGTTTTTCCGTCAGCTTCTTTCCTGTGATCTGAACTTCTGGTTGAAACAATAGTTGGATCTTATCGTGAGTATTAAACCAATCTGTTTTCGCTCGATTAAAACTAAATATTCCCACCTCCACTCCTCTTGAGGCCAAACCTATTGCCCATTTTTCAGTATGTCCGGAACCGGCATCCGCAAGAAGGAGTACTTTCATTACTGACAAATATCGGAAATTTGCTTTGTTTTCGTCTAGGAAAACGTTTCTTGCTTCTTTTGTCCGTTCAGGTAAATGTAAAGGAGAAAGAACGATAGATATACTGGAATAAAATAAACCAGGCTACTTACCATGATTGTCCCTGCGAACAAAGCAAATGAATAAAGTATCCCCGCAATCTTAATCTCAGGGTAGGTTTTCCACAGACCATTCAAGAAATTGAAAATAATCCATCCCAGAGGAATGAGTCCAAAAAATCCAAAATCCACCAGCAATTCCATCAAATAATTGTGCGCATTCACGACAGAAGAGGAATCCGGACCTTCGGCCTTATTCCGACGGATCATCTCATTGGTAAACCCACCGGCACCCAACCCTGCTAAAGTATGTTGCTTGACCAGTTCCAACCCGTTTAAAGCGAGTTCTTTTCTGGAATTATCAGAATTGAGGTGATCATAGCAATGTTCAGGAAAGCGCTCATCAAATACACTTTTACTCACTAGCGCAACCTCCTTCACTTTCTTTGAACCCAGAGGTAAGAAGTATAACCCATCCGTGTAGACAACCAATAAAAAGAGGAGCGGAAAGAACCCCGTCCTTATTGTTTGATACTCATAAATTATGGTAATTAAAGTGATGATTGAAGCCACTATGAATCCAAGTCTGGAGCCTGCAGCAAGAATCAACAACAAAACCAAAATCCTCAGGACATTTCGAAGAAAGTTCTTTCGGATGAATTTTAAAAATGGTAGAAAAACAAGTAGCACAAGTGCATAATTATTTTGATTCCAATGAAATCCTGTTGGTGAACTAAGCACATAATTCATATCGAAACACTCTGATCCTGTTCCAAAAATAGAGTAGTCTCTTCCGAACAAATGATTTATGCTGGAAATCCGAGAAATTGGATAGCGGAATGGCGTGATGAACTCGAGTGTTCCGATTAAAAGATCTAAACCAAGTAACATTCCGAAGAAGACAACTAGGGCCATGAAGTGCTGTTCCAAAAGTCTCTTTTTCAACCAGAGTAATATAAAAACAGCGTACCCTAATGAATAATAATATAAGTAGTTAAAGTCGATTGTATTCCAACAACTACTTATCAGGATCCACACCGCAAGCAAATGAAAGGGCCATACCTTTTTATCCAACAATGATTTAAAGGAAATTCCTTTTCTGAACTGATCGAAAAGATAAACAGGCAAAACGAAATGAAACAAGCAAATCGGTCCATAGGATATCCCCTGCCCCACATATAAAGCAAACAGAAGGAAAAAAAAGCTCCATTCGGACTTGTAAACTTCCTTATGTATATTCCAATTAGCAATCATTTTTTGTATCCTCAGTTCATTCTCCGAAGCACTTGCTCCAATTTATGAACTTGAAAACGCCTGTGCAGCGTCAAAATTTTTTCGGAATTAAAAGGAAACTTCTCATTATTTTCCCATTTGACTAATAGTTCACAAATAGCAGCACAAATG
>CAIYQV010000144.1 GCA_903928365.1 uncultured Flavobacteriia bacterium | reverse complement strand
ATGTGAAATCTACTTTGTCGAGGGAGATTCGGCGGGTGGAACAGCGAAACAAGGTCGCGACCGTCACTTCCAGGCCATCATGCCATTGCGCGGTAAGATTCTCAACGTTGAAAAGGCTATGCAACATAAGATCTTTGAGAACGAGGAGATCAAGAATATTTATACTGCACTGGGAGTGCGCATTGGAACCGAGGAAGATTCAAAAGCATTGAACCTTGAAAAATTGCGTTACCATAAGATCATCATCATGTGTGATGCCGACGTCGACGGTTCTCACATTGAAACGTTGATCCTGACTTTCTTATTCCGCTATATGAAGGAGTTGATAGAGAACGGATATGTGTATATCGCTACTCCGCCACTTTATCAGGTGAAGAAGGGAGCTAAATCAGAATATGCATGGAATGAAGATCAGCGTGATCGTTTGATCCAGGATATGAAAGGAGGAGGAAGCGAATCTTCTGTGAACGTGCAGCGCTATAAAGGTTTGGGTGAGATGAATGCAGAACAACTTTGGGAAACAACCATGAATCCTGAAAGTCGCACCCTACGTCAGGTGACGATCGAAAATGCTGCTGAATGTGATCAGATCTTCTCTATGCTAATGGGAGATGATGTTCCGCCTCGTAGAGAATTTATCGAACGAAACGCGAAATATGCGAAGATTGATGCGTAACCCAACGCTGTTGATATTGAAAGCGTCCTCAAAGAGGGCGTTTTTTTTTACCTTAACCGCAAGTTTTTAACTTTAAGGACATCTATAATTAATATTGACTTAAAAAGAAAAGGGCCATTCCTGTAAGATTTTACCAAAACGAATTGTTCAAATAACTGATTTACAATATTTTATGAAAAAACTACTTGTTCTATTCTTCCTGATAGCTGTAACTGTTACCACTGACTCCATTGCGCAAACGACATTCTACGACCGCGCAACGGTGCAAACGATCGAGATCTTTTTTGCTTCTTCCAGTTGGGATGCGACATTGGATGCTGCAACCACAACCGATACGTACACGATTGCCGACTCTGTAAGAATCAACGGAGTTGTATTTGATTCAGTGGGAGTAAAATACAAGGGGAATAGCTCATACAATGCTTCAAACAATAAGAATCCTCTTCATTTAAACCTGAATTATGTAAAAGGTGGTCAAGATTATGAAGGTTATACGGATGTCAAATTGCAAAATGGATATCAAGATCCATCGATGATTCGTGAAGTCTTGTCCTATGCGATACTTGAACAATACATGGATTGCCCAAAAGCAAATTTTGCAAATGTGTATATTAATGGCACACTAAGGGGCCTCTATTCGAATGCGGAAGATATTTCAGAGATGTTTTGTGGGAATCATTTTTATTCTTCTTTTGGGTCGTTTATAAAGTGTAATCCAATTGGCGGGGCAGGGCCAACAAGTACCGTGAATCCGGATCTGAAATGGATCAATTCAGACAGTAGTTCCTATTTTGATGGGTATGAGTTAAAATCAACCTATGGATGGAATGACTTGGTGAATTTAATCAATGTATTAAACAATAATTTTACTCAAATAGAAACGGTGCTGGATGTAGATCGTGCCCTATGGATGCTGGCCTTCAATAATGTATTGGTGAATCTGGATTCGTATTCAGGAGCATTCAGACAGAATTATTACCTCTATAAAGACCAGAATGATCGTTTTGATCCGATAGTATGGGATTTGAACATGAGTTTTGCTGGATTTCCGGGTGGAACGGGTTCAGGTAGTTATACGGCAACTTCTCTCGATCCTATGTCGAATAGCACCTCAACAAATCACCCATTGATCAAGAAAATGCTTGCTGATCCTATGTACAAACGCATGTATATGGCTCACTTACGCACTATCGTGCAAGAGATTTTTGCTTCATCAGATTATATTACCACGGCAAATACCATCAGAACAACGATTGATGCTTCTGTTCAGGCGGACCCTTATAAGTTTTACACCTACACACAATACCAGAATAGTTTGACAACCTCTGTAACGGGTAGTGGTCCTGGTGGTGGAACATCCATTCCTGGTTTACAGCAGTTGATGGACGCCCGAGTAACCTATTTCAGTTCGAATGCTAACTATATTCTTGTTGCGCCAACAATTAGCTCTTATGCACCAAGTACTTCAACACCTTTCTATGGTCAAACAATAACTATGACCGTAACAGCGAGCAATGAATCCAACGTTTATTTTGGATACCGTTTTAACGTGGATGATAAATTTACACGTTTGGCGATGTATGATGATGGTGCGCACAATGACGGTGTAGCAGGTGATCATATTTATGGGGTGAATGTGACCATGAACTGTAGCCAAATGCAGTATTATTTTTATGCAGAGAATGCGGATGCAGGATTATTTAGTCCGCAACGAGCAGAGCATGAATATCACACCTTGTCGGTAATTATCCCTTGGCCTACCCAAGGTCAGGTAGTGATCAATGAAATAATGGCAGATAATGGTGCGACTGCATTCGATAACTACAATGAAAATGATGATTGGATCGAGTTATACAATACGACCTCCAGTGCAAAAGATCTTTCAGGGATGTATTTGTCGGATGATCCATTGCTGTTGAATGAATGGCAATTTCCTTCAGGTTCGTACATCGCTCCAAATAGCTACCTGATCGTTTGGGTGGATAAAGATGCTGATCAGTCAGGACTTCATACGAACTTTAAATTGAGTTCGGCAGGGGAGTCTGTCATTTTTGGAAATGGTACTTCAGTGTTTGATCAAGTTGATTTTGCAGCTCAAACCACAGATGTGTCCTATGCCCGCTGTCCGGATGCAGGTGCTTTTGATTTTGCTATTCCTACATTTGGGGTAACGAATAACTGTTTTGCCGGAATCGTAGATGCGAATAACTCTGACGTAAAAATATATCCTGTACCAACCAGTGACAAATTAACGATTGTTTCATCTGTTAATTACCACTTCTCTGTGATTGATCTAATGGGTAGATTTATTACCTCAGGAGCGCTTAATAATGGTGAGACGATTCTTGATATGAGTTCCTTTAATTCAGGGGTGTATCAGGTGGTCTTGACAGATATTAGTGGAAATCGTTGGAGTAGAACGGTGATCAAGAACTGATCATTCAGATTTTAGCGCGCCAATAAGAGGCTGTCTACATCCTCTGTTCGTCTAACGACAAATTGTTCTTTCTTATAAGAAAGGATGAATTCATTCTCTGATTTTACGATCTCCATCGTGCGATGCTTGTTCAAATAGAGTTGTTTGTCATCCAAGCGCTGCAGTATACATTCATTGATGGTTGTTTCCAAAGGGAGAAAAACTTCTGCTTCCTGTCTGTCGTCGGATAGAACGACGTATGCACTTTGTGAAAAATCTTTGTTATGAAATTCAATTCCCTCTTCGAACGCACGTATGCATTTTGCTTTGATTACAGAGTAAACATATCCGGCGGATCCTTTGCACCCATTGGCATCAGTGTCGTTTCCTACCATCTGGGGGCTTTCTGTTGCTTCAGAAAAAGAGGTTTTACAGGAGTAAATGAAAATGGAGAATGTGATGAGGGAAAGTAGTGTGGTTTTCATGAGTTAAAGAGTGGGTTTATGTTTTTCGCTTTTTCTTTTTAGCTGCAGGAAAAAGAATGTTGTTCAGGATAAGTCTGTAACCTGGTGAATTGGGGTGCAAATTTAAGTCTGTAGGTGGATCACCTACTTTGTGCTCATAATCTTCCGGGTCATGTCCGCCATAGAAAGTCCAGGTGCCTTGTCCCATTTCACCGTGCAGGTATCGCGCTGTTCCGAGGGATTTATTTTCACCCATTACCAATACATTCGGTTTGATGAGGTCCTTCAGGAAATCTGTCGTTTGTCCCATGAATCCGTTGATTACCGTTGTATGGCATTGTGTCAACATGGTTGGAACGATATCCCATTTAGCTGAAAAGTCAAATAAGGTAAATTTATCAGTGGCTTCGGTCACACGATTCAAACGATGAATATCTGTCCCGTCGATGTTAGAGTATTCATACACCATCGGATTGCGCTCCAGTCTAAAATTCGTAAAAGCGAAAGTGGAATTAAAGTCCAGTTTTTGTTGACAATTGGGGTCGGAGGCGTCCCCGTCGAACATATCTTCGCAGATATCCGTGTTTTGTGCAGCTAGAGCAATGTCAAAACTGTCCGTACCGCTACACATCGTAAACAAAAAGCCTCCCCCGATCACAAAATTCTTGATGCTGATCGCTACGGCACGTTTCAACTCTGAGACTTTCGAGAAGCCCAGCATTTTAGCATCTGCTTCTGCATCGGCTACTTGTTGTTGGTACCATTCATAATTGCGGTAAGCTGAATAGAATTTCCCATACTGACCTGTAAAATCCTCGTGATGCAAGTGAAGCCAGTCGTATTTTGGTAAGATTCCCATGACGATCGCTGAGTCATAGACTTTGTCGTAGGGGATCTCTGCGTATTCCATCACTAAGGTGACCGCATCATCCCAAGGTTGTTTCCCGTCCGGAGTATACACAGCAATCTTCGGAGCCTTCTCCAACTGTACGATCTCCATGTTTACTTCCGGATTGGAGATTTGATTGCGAATAGAATTGACCTGGCCATCCGTGAGGATTTCATATTTCACGTTACGAAGGATAAGTTCTTCTTCCAGAGCGCGCAGATGCGGGAATAAAAAAGAACCGCCACGGTAATTGAGCAACCACTCGATGGTGACAGTGTTCTCCAGTGACCAGTATGCAACACCATAGGCTTTAAGATGATCCGACTGAGAGTCATCCATGGGAACCAAGATCTGAGTGGCTCTCAATTGAAAGCTCAATACGAAAAGAAAAAGGCAACTTAGGATTTTCATAGCGTGCTTGATCTGCTCAAAGATCTGACCAAATTTACAATCTAGAACGGTGTAGTGTCTCCATTGTAACCAAAATCAACATCGGATTCATCTTCATCACTGGGTTCATTCATTTTGCTTCGAAGGATCATGTTGCCTGCTGAAGGCGCATCAAATCCTGTGTTTGCGGATAGATTATTGGTTGTTGGATTCGTTGCCGCAGGAGCATCATCGTAGTAATTCTCGATGTTATCGAAACGTGCATATTCACCAATAAATCGCAATCGTACACGATCCAGGGCTCCATTACGATGCTTGGCAACGATGATCTCACCAACACCTTGATTCGAATTTCCATCGTCATCCTGCAAGAAACCGTAGTATTCAGGACGGTAAATAAAGGATACGATATCCGCATCCTGCTCGATGGCACCTGATTCACGCAGATCAGATAACACCGGACGTTTGTCACCACCGCGTTGTTCTACCGAACGACTCAACTGAGAAAGGGCAATGATAGGTATGTTAAGTTCTTTGGCGATTTCCTTGATTGAACGGGAAATAGTTGAAATCTCCTGCTCACGGTTACCACTTCCTTTCGAACCACCTGCGGTCATCAACTGAAGGTAGTCGATGATCACCAAGTCGATGTTGTGCTGCATTTTTAAACGACGGCATTTTGCTCGCAAGTCAAATACACTGATTCCCGGTGTATCGTCGATGTAGATAGGAGCTGTTGCCAGTTTAGTGATACGAGAATGTAACTGCTGGAATTCATGTTCGCGTAAGTCTCCTTTTCGCAGTTTTTCCGCACTCAGTCTTGCTTCACTAGCGATCAAACGTTTTACCAGCTGTACGGAGGACATCTCCAGAGAGAAGATTGCTACACCGTGTCCGTGGTCAACGGCTGTGTTACGTGCCATGGAAAGTACAAAGGCTGTTTTACCCATTGCAGGTCGCGCTGCAATCACAATCATGTCGCTGCGTTGCCAACCGGAAGTCAATTTGTCTAAGTCATGGAATCCTGAGGCGATACCACTTATACCGTCGGCGTTCTGTGAGGCTTTTTCAATCTCCTGAATGGCCTGGTGCACAACGTTCTGCATCAGATCCACGTTTTTCCCCATATTGTTTTCAGCGATCTGGAATAACTCTCCTTCGGCTTTATTCAATACATCAAAAACATCGTTTGTGTCATCATAAGCATCTCGGATCACTTCGCTACTCATACGAATCAGTTCGCGCTTTATGTGCTTTTCAGCGATCACCCGAGCATGGTACTCAATATGGGCTGTAGAAGCGACACGACTCGTCAGCTGAGAAATATAAACGGCGCCTCCAGCTGCTTCGAGTTCTCCTTTCTGCATCAATCGGTTGGTTACCGTTAAAAGGTCAATAGGAGAGGAGCTCCCGAACAGTTCTCGGATCGCGCCGTAAATGAACTGATGTTTCGGATCATAAAAACTTTCCGGTTTCAGAATGTCGATCGTATCGGTGACCGCATTCTTCTCCAACATCATGGCTCCCAGAACTGCTTGTTCCAGGTCAACCGATTGCGGTGGGATCTTACCAAGATCGTTCAGTAATACCGAAGGATTACGCAATCTTGAAGCGGGTTTTCTGCTGTTTTCCGGTTGATTTTCCATAGTTAACAAAGATAGAGAAACGGCAAGCACTTCGGCGAAAGAAAAATCATTTCTTTCTTAAAAAGTTGTGAGTAGGGTTTATGAACAAATGTTAAAACAATTCGTGATTATGAATTTGTAATTCATAAATAAAATGAATTCATCAATTACAAATCCCGAATTACAAATCTTAAATCCCCAATCTCAAATTGTACTTTTGTACAATGAAACGCGAAGTCATACGCACCTCTGACGGGTCTAGTACGATACGGATCGAAGCGATGGAGGAGAATTACCATTCGGGACACGGAGCACTGCAGGAAGCACGACATGTATTTATTCAGCATGGACTTGAATTCCTGAAAGAAAAGGATTCCATTCGTCTGTTTGAAATGGGATTTGGCACTGGGTTGAATGCCTTGTTGGCCGCAGAATTTGCTTTGGAACAAGGTAGACACATCGAATATACGGGGATTGAAGCATTTCCGGTGGAGGAGGAGCTAATCTCGCAACTTAATTACACCGACTTGGTTTTGCCGGAATTAACATCGACTTTTCATCAAATGCATGCTGCTTCATGGGGTGTTACACATCCAATCAATTCGCTATTTCAATTTCAAAAGATCCATGCGAAGATCGAGGAATGGGAAGCACCGTTGGGGCTTTTTGATGTGGTCTTTTTTGATGCCTTTGGTCCACGGGCGCAAGGGGAGATGTGGGAAATAGAAATTCTTCAGAAAATGCATCGCTTGCTCCT
>CAIYQV010000143.1 GCA_903928365.1 uncultured Flavobacteriia bacterium | reverse complement strand
GTCGCATTTAATTTAGGAACAACAACTGTTACTTGGACTGTTACAGATGGTGCAGGTAACACTGCTACGTGCTCTTATGATGTAACAGTTACAGATATCGAATTACCTGTTGTAACGCTATGTGGAGCAGGTGATCAAACTGTAAATATGGATGCTGCGGCATGTACGTATACTCAAGCGGATGCTTCTTGGGACGCACTTGCTTCTGATAACTGTACGGTTACTTCAATAAACTATGTTCTTTCGGGCGCAACTACGGGAACTGGTTCAACAACTTTATCTGGAGTGGCATTCAATTTTGGTGCGACTCAAGTAGATTGGACTATCACTGATAACTCTGGTAATACTGCTACATGTTCTTATACAATTACGGTAGTGGATAACCAGACACCTGTTATCACTTGCACAGCAGATCAGGCGGTGAACACAGATGCTGGTGTTTGTACGTTTACCCAGCCTGATTCGTCATGGGATCCTACAATCTCTGATAACTGTCCAACAACGCTTACTTATGCACTGACAGGGGTTACAACAGGAACTGGTTCGAATTCACTTTCAGGAGTGGTATTCAATAATGGAGCGACGGTTGTTACCTGGACTCTGGACGATGCACATGGTAATACGGTGACTTGTTCTCAAACGATAACGGTGACAGACGTTGAATTGCCGGTTGTAACATGTAATCAGACAACAGACGTTACACTCCCTGCTGATGCTGGTGGATGTACTTATTTGAATAACGGAACAGGGTGGGATGCATCTGGAGCGGATAACTGTGGAATAGCTTCTGTCGTTTACAACCTAACTGGAGCTACTACAGGTACAGGAACGACTCTTGATGGTGTTGTTTTCACTGGGTTGACGAATGTTGAATGGACCGCAACGGATGTGAATGGAAATACAAGTACTTGTTCTTTCAATGTTTTGGTGATCGATGCTGAAATTCCTACAATCACTTGTGTGGCATCTGCAACTGTAACTGCGGATGCTGGAGTATGTACATATACAAATGCGGGTATTGGTTGGGATGCAATTGGAGCGGACAACTGTACATTCGTTGTTGATTACAGTCTTTATGGAGCTACAACGGGTACAGGAACTACGTTGGATGCAGTCGCCTTTAACTTAGGAACAACTACGGTACTTTGGACGGTGACGGATGGTGCAGGTAACACAGCTACTTGTACATATGACATTACAGTAACGGATAATGAATTGCCTGTAATTACATGCGCAGGAGATCAGAACGTAAGTTCAGACGCAGCAGTTTGTACCTACACTCATGCAGGAATAGCTTGGGATGCAACAGGTTCTGATAACTGTACTCAGACTATTTCTTATGTAATGTCAGGTGCCACTGCGGGTTCAGGATCAACTCTTGATGGAGTTGTCTTTAATGGAGGTATTACTTCTATCGTTTGGACAAGTACAGATGGATCTGGTAATACAGTAACTTGTACCCAAACAATTGAAGTAGATGATATCGAAAACCCGGTAATTACTACTTGTGGTTTGAATGTTGATCAAACAGTTATCGCTGATGCAGGAGTATGTAATTATACGCACACAGATGTTACTTGGGATGCAACGGCAACGGATAACTGTAATGTCGCTTCCATCATTTATACATTATCAGGTGCAACAACAGGTACAGGTTCTTCATTGAACGGAGCAGTATTTAATCTTGGTTTAACGAATGTACTTTGGACTGTCACGGATGATTCATCAAACGTTACTACATGCACATACAATGTAACGGTAAATGATGCAGAATTACCTGTGGTTACTTCTTGTGGTGCGGCAGGAAATCAAACAGTATCAGCTGATGCCAGTGTATGTACATATACGAACAATGGCACGGGTTGGGATGCAACGGCTTCAGATAATTGTTCAATAGCTTCTATTGTATATGATGTGTCAGGAGCCACTGCCGGAAACGGTGTTTCATTAGATGGATTTATCTTCAACTCAGGAACAAGTACAGTACTTTGGACAATCACTGATGGTTCAGGTAATACCGCCACGTGTACGTTTGATGTAACAGTTAACGATACAGAAAATCCTGTTATTTCCTCTTGTGGAGGATCTGGAGATGTAATTGTTGTTTCAGATGCTGGTGTTTGCGACTATACTCTGTCAGGAACTGGATGGGATGCTGTAGCAACGGATAACTGTGCCATTGCATCTGTACAATATGCTCTTACTGGAGCGACAACTGCTTCAGGCAACAATACTCTTGACGCGGTGGTGTTTAATTTAGATACGACTAATGTTCTTTGGACCATTACAGATTTAGCTGGTAATACGAGTACATGTTCTTTCAATGTGATTGTACAGGACGACCAAGATCCGGTTGTAACATGTGCCGCAGATCAAGCTGTTAATACAGATCCAGCTGTTTGTACTTATACACTTTCAGGTGCTGCATGGGATGCGACTTCAACGGATAATTGTTCATCAACTGTATCCTTTGCTCTTTCAGGTGCAACAACAGGTTCTGGTGCTACTTTGGATGGAGTAACATTTAATTTGGGTTCAACAACAGTTACTTGGGTTGCAATAGATGCCGCTGGAAATACTGACACATGTATCCAAACGATTAACGTAACGGATATCGAATTACCTGTGGTTACATGTCACGCTGATTCTACAGTTTCAACAGATCCGGATGTTTGTACCTACACACATACAAGTACATCTTGGGATGCTTCAGGTTCCGACAACTGCACAGTAACATTTGCATATGATCTTACTGGTGCTACTACTGGCAATGGAACTTCTCTTTCCGGTGCTGTGTTCAATCAAGGAGCAACAGTAGTTACTTGGACAGCAACTGATGGATCAGGAAACACGGTAACATGCTCATTCACAGTGACAGTTAATGATACTCAAGTTCCATCTATCGATGCTTGTGGTAATGGTAATAACCCAGTGGTTTCTGCTGAGGCAGGTGTATGTACATTCACATATACAGGTACAGCTTGGAACTCTGTTGCTTCTGATAATTGTGCACTGGCTTCATTGGTTTATGATCTTACGGGTGTAACCACTGGTACGGGTACAAGTTTAACAGGTGTAACTTTCAACTTGGGAATAACAACAGTTACTTGGACAGCCACAGACAATGCGGGTAATACAGTAACATGTTCATTTGATGTAACAGTGATCGATACGGAATCTCCTGTGGTAACTACGTGTGGAGTAGTTACAGATACGAACGTTGTTGCGGATGCTGGTGTTTGTACATATACTAACATTGGTACGGGTTGGGATGCACTTGGAACGGATAACTGTTCAATCGATAGTATCTCTTACGTATTGAGCGGTTCTACTACCGGAAATGGTTTGACAACCCTGGATGGGGTAGCCTTCAATAACGGTACAACGACAGTTGTTTGGTTGATCACAGATGGTTCAGGAAATACTGCGACATGTCAGTTTGATGTTAATGTGACGGATACACAGGCTCCTGTTATTGCAGCTGTGTTGAATGACACGACTGTTGAATGTTCACCAGTTGCTCCGGTGGCATTTGATAACTGTGGTCCAGTAACAGGTGTGTCAGATTTCACGACATATGCAGGTGATACGGTTGTTGTTGTAACATGGACATTTACAGATGCGGCTGGAAATACGACGACATCTACCCAAACAATCACTTATGATGATGTAACGGCACCTGATGCACCGGTAATTGCTGATGCGGTTGCGGAATGTGATACAACAGTATCTGCAGCTACTACAACAGATCTGTGTATGGGAACAATTTCCGGAACTACGACTGATCCTTTGACTTACTCAACGCAAGGTACGTATACCATTACATGGACTTTTGACGATACCAATGGCAATACCACCACGGCGACTCAGACAGTAATCATTCAAGATGTAACTGCTCCGACAATTACAGCTCCAGCTACGGTGAACGTATTACCAAATAACGCTGGATGTACTGCAATCATCGCTGATTTGGGAACTGCGGTGACAAATGATAATTGTCAGGTAGTGTCGGTTGTAAATGATGGTCCAGGTGTTTATCCTTTAGGAGCTACAACGGTAACGTGGACAGTTACAGATATCGGTGGAAACACTTCAACTGCAGTACAAACCGTAAATGTGCTTCCGCTTACATCTACTGTAGACACTGTGGCGTGTGACGTATATATTTCACCTGACGGGATTGATTTGACTCCATTCGGTTCGGGTACATATACTGCAGTTATACCAGGTTCATTTGGGTGTGACAGTACAATTACAATTAACTTGACACTTAACCAAAGTACAACTTCGACAATTACACTTTCATCTTGTGATACCTATTCAGCTCCAGACGGTGCAGTGTATAACAATTCAGGAGTATATACTGCGATTATTCAAAATGCAGCAGGATGTGATAGTACGATTACCATTAATTTAACAATCGATTCTATCGAAACAGCGGCAATTGAATTGAATGATCTGGTGTTCTCTGCGCTACAGGCTACGCAAGTTCAATACCAGTGGGTAAGTTGTGATAATAATTATGCAGCAATAAATGGTGCGACGCAACAGAACTTTGACATTACACAATACCCTCTACCAAGTGGAAGTTATGCAGTGATCTTGACAAACAACACTTGTGTGGATACATCAAATTGTGTGAATGTTTCAATCGAGACCATAGTGCCTCAGTTAGTAACTCCGAATGGTGATGGAAACAATGATGTCTTTGAAATCCAAGGTGTGTACGATTATCCAAATAATATCCTGGAAATCTATAACAGATGGGGTAACATGGTTTATCGTCAAGAAAGCTATCAAAACACTTGGGGTGGTGAATGCACTGAAGGTTTAACACTTGGAGGTGATATCCTTCCTGCGGGAACTTACTTCTACATTTTTGATAAGGGTCAAAGTAATGGTGAGAAACCAGTTAAAGGGTACATATTCTTAACAAAATAAGAACAGGGTAGAATAAAAACGAATTGTTATGAAAAAGATAATATCAACATTCGCAATCGTATTGACAGCAACTTGTGCAATTGCGCAGCAAGAGGCAATGTATACGCACTATGCGTTCAACACGCTGTCAATCAACCCTGCCTATGCAGGAAGTAGAGAGGCCTTGACAATTACCGCGCTGCATCGTTCGCAGTGGGTAGGGTTTAAGGGAGCTCCTACATCTCAGACTGTGAACTTGCATGCGCCAATAGGGGAAGACATGGGAGTTGGACTTTCAGTGATGCACGATAAAGTAGGTCCGGTAAATGCAACATCCGTTTTTGCTGATTATGCATACAAGTTACCACTACTGAATGGAAAGTTGTCCATGGGGATCAAGGCTGGTATTGATATGTTTAATATCGACTTAACCAACTTGACAGCCATTGATGCAGGTGATGTAGCCGTTCAGAATTTTTCCAAAGTCAATCCAAATTTTGGTTTGGGAGCTCACTACTCAACAGATAAATATTTTGTAGGATTATCAAGCCCAAGATTATTGCCTTTGAGATATTATCCGGATAATGTGCAAGGATACAAGGCCAATGAAAAGATCCATGCATACTTGATGGGAGGATATGTATTCGATATTAATCCAAAATTGCAAGTAAAACCAATTGCTTTAATCAAAACTACCGGAGCGGCGCCAACACAGGCTGAATTGACAGGTATCGCAACCTTGGATAAGCGTTTAGAACTGGGCGCGATGTTTAGAACAGGTGATGCTTTCGGAGTAATTGCAGGTTTTAACTTTGACAACAGTTTAAGAATAGGCTATTCGTTTGATTGGTCTTATGGATTGAATACTGGTCGATACAATGCTGGTAGCCATGAATTGGTTCTTCGCTATGACTTTGTTCAAGGTGTGAAGAAAAAGATTGTGTCGCCAAGAAACTTTTAATCCTGATTTAACGTAGAGAGCTTTAGCACTTTGTAATACTGCAAGAGATGAAAACAAAACTATTCATATGTTCACTGATCATGGCGATGCCAGTAATGGCACAAGATACCATTCAGGAAAGTGCAACAACAGGTAAGTCGAATCAACTCGTTGAAAAGATAAAATCGTTTTTTGAGAAAAAGACCCTCGAACAGAAAGGGGATATGATGTATGATTATTACAATTTCTCAAAAGCTTCTTTTTATTACGCTCAAGAGGATTCTTTGACAACGTCAGCGCTGCGTAAATTAGCAGATTCCTATGCGAAACTAGCTTCTTATGATCAATCTTTGTTGACTTATCAGCAATTGGTCGATCGTTCAGATTGCAGTGCAACTGATTTGTATAATTACGCAAACATGCTAAAAATGAATGGTTCCTATGAGGAAGCAGACAATTGGATGAAGCGTTATGCAGAAAAGGCTCCTACGGAAAAACGAGCATTAGTCAATACGAAGATGATTGAGAAATCAGCATCTTTAATGAAAGATCAGGGAATATTTCAATTGACGAATTGTTTAATGAATAGTTCGTTGCAAGAATTTGCCAGTGGTATGTATTACGATCAATTGGTTTATTCAGCTAGTACACCGCGTAAGGGGTTAATCATTAAAGAATATCTATGGAGTAATGAAACGTTTTTAGATCTTTATCTTGCAGATATCGATGGAGACACGATTCAAAGCTTCAATGCACTCGTTCCTGCTTTCAATAAAAAGTTCCATGAAGGACCGGTTTCTTTTTCGGGAGATTTCAGCAAAATGTTTTTTACTGCTAACAATTATTCGAATGATAAAAGTGCGGACGGTAAGATTAACTTGCAGTTGTATTATGCAGAGAAAGATATTGATGGTATTTGGGGCGATCTGGTACCTTTCAAATACAATAGTCCAGAGTACTCAGTTGGCCATCCATCTTTGACTGCTGATGGAAAAACGTTATTCTTTTCAAGTAATATGCCTGGTGGTTTTGGTGGTGCGGATATATACAAGTGCACTATGTCCGATACAGGTTGGTCAGCTCCTGTGAATCTTGGAAATGACATTAACACAGAAGGGGATGAGTTATTTCCAAATTACATGGAGAAAACTCAGCTTTTATTGTTCAGCTCCAATGGACATTATGGCTTAGGTGGATTGGATATCTATTTGGTTTCTTTGAAAGTAGAAAAATTTATCCGTCCAATGAATCTTGGTGCTCCTTTGAATTCTTCTGCGGATGACTTCGGATTGTTCTTGACCAGTACACAGAAAAGTGGGTATGTTTCTTCAAACCGTAAATCGGATGGCAAAGGAAATGACGATATTTACTATGTGAAAATGTTGAAAGAACTTCCAAATCCATGGAAGGAGATCAATGGTGTGGCATCGAACAACTTTGGTCGTTCTTTGGCTAACACGAAGATTAATTTCAGAAATGAGTCGGGAGATTATGTCGACTCAGTAGTGACAGATGCAAATGGTAAGTACTCTGTAAATCTACCTACTGGAATGAAGTTTACAATGGATGTAACGAAACCAAGTTACCGTTCATTGACGAACTTATTATCAACGAATACAACCGATAATATTATTTCTCTTAGTCCTGTACTGGATCACCGGGTGATAGTAAAAGGTCATGTTTCAAACACAACTAAAAACGAGCCTTTAGTAAATGCTACAGTAGCACTTTATACCAAGGATTTCAAATTCATCGATTCTGTTAAAACAGGTGCTGATGGAAGCTACTTGTTTGATGTCTATGACAAAAAAGAATTTGCTGTAATCACTTACAAGAATAACTATTTCACAGATACGAACTTCGTTAGTTCTGAAGAGATCAATGATGTAATTGAGAGTGAATTGGCAATGGCTCAAATTCTTCCGGATGGAGTATATTCTGTGGAAGATGAAGTGTTCCTTAAAGTTAGAACGATCTATTTCGACTGGAACAGTTCTAACCTACGTGCAGACAAATCAATTTTGGATGAAGTAATTAAAATCTTGAATGATTTCCCTAATTTGGAAATTGAGCTGGGGTCTCATACGGACTGTCGTGGTTCCAAAGCATATAATCAGAAACTTTCTGATGCACGTGCTAAGGCTTCAACAAGTTATATAAAGGAAAGAATCTCGAATCCTAGAAGAATTCACTCCAGAGGTTATGGAGAGAACAAATTGGTAAATGATTGTGAGTGCGAAGGAACACGTATCGTGCCTTGTTCAGAAGAGGATCATCAGATGAACCGTCGAACTGAATTCAAAATCATTAAGAAATAAACACCAGAGAATGTTTGTTCAGCGGAACGATGTAAGATCAATTAAGACTTATTTTCAGGATCGCTTAAAAGAACAATTTTCTACTTCTGAAATTAAATTGATTGTCCGGGAATGCGTTTGTCGCAGACTCGGACTTTCTTTTTCAGACTATTTGTTGGCAGATAATCATCTCTTATCTGAATCAGATCTGCTTTATTTTAGGAGTATTGTAAAAAGACTTAGTGCGCATGAGCCATTTCAGTACATACTTGGCGAAACACTTTTTGCAGGTATTGAATTAGTGGTGGCGCCCGGTGTTCTGATTCCGCGACCAGAAACGGAGGAGTTAGTGGAATGGATATCACAAGAATTTAGAGAAAAAAAGAATCTTTCCATTATGGATGTTTGTACTGGATCAGGTTGCATAGCATTTGCTCTTGAACAGTTGTTAGCTGATTCGCATATAACTTCGATGGAAGTTTCCACAGAGGCCATTTCCATATTTAATCAGAATAAAGCGTTATTGCGTTCTTCAGTTCATTTGTTACAATGCGATGTATTGGACAAAAAGTACTGGGAGCTCATTCCAAATGATTCTCAAGATATTGTGGTGTCTAATCCTCCATATGTATTGGAAAAGGAACAGGGTGATATGAATCAGAATGTACTAGCTTACGAACCACATATTGCTCTGTTTGTTTCATCGGAAGATCCAGTGCTATTTTACAGGGAGATCATCAGAAATGCTGTTTCGAAGCTTAAACGTGGTGGTAAGATCTATTTTGAATTGAATCCTTTATATGCAACAGAGGTCATTTACCTAATGAAGGACGCAGACCTTGTTAACATTACATTGAGGAAAGATTTACAGGATAAAGATCGGATGTTGATGGGGCAAAAGCCGTAACTTCACATCATGAATGCCAATGAAGCTAAGGAGGAGATCCTTCGTCTGTCAGCGTTGATCAACCATCATAATTTCTTGTATTATGTCAAGAGCGAGCCTGAAATTTCAGATTACGACTTTGACATGTATTTGGAAAAGCTCATAGCGCTTGAGTCTGATTTTCCTGAATTTGTATTCGAGAATAGTCCTACGAAACGTATTGGTGGCGACATTACTAAAAAGTTCGAAACGGTAACGCATCGTTTTCCAATGTTATCACTTTCTAATTCCTACTCCGAGGAGGAAATTCAAGAATGGGAGGAGCGCATTAAAAAACTGACAAGTGAACCGGTAGCGTATGTCTGTGAACTTAAGTATGATGGCGTAGCAATTGGTATTCGATATGAAAATGGGCAGCTTACCAGAGCGGTTACACGCGGCGATGGTACCCAGGGTGAAGATATAACGGCTAATGTTCGTACCATTCGCTCTATTCCGTTAGTATTGAATGGAGATTTTCCTTCAGATTTTGAAATAAGAGGCGAGATATTTATGCCTTTAACTTCGTTTATTAAACTCAATAAGGAGCGCGAAGAAATTGGTGAGGTAGCTTTCGCAAATCCAAGGAATACAGCTTCTGGCACGCTTAAATTACAAGATTCAAAAGTGGTTGCTGAACGTAGTTTGGATTCATACTTGTATGGTGTTTACGGTGATTCACTTCCATTTAGTTCACACCTTGAATCAGTGCATGCCGCATCTTCATGGGGATTTAAAGCACCCAAAGAAATGGATCGGATGGTTGAACGAGTAGAGTCCATCACAGGGATTATGGAATTTATTCATTATTGGGATAAGAGGCGTTCGGAACTTCCTTTTGAAATTGATGGTGTGGTTATAAAGGTAGATAGCTATGCGCAACAGCGTCAGCTTGGTTTTACAGCAAAATCACCGAGATGGGCCATCGCATATAAATTTAAAACAGAACGAGTTGAAACAGAACTCTTAAGCGTGAGCTATCAGGTAGGAAGAACAGGAGCAATCACACCTGTCGCCAATCTGAAACCTGTTCAATTGGGAGGGACTACCGTCAAAAGGGCTTCCTTGCACAATAATGATCAGATCAAGAAACTGGATCTTCATTTACATGATGTGGTGTATGTTGAAAAGGGCGGAGAGATCATTCCAAAGATTGTTGGAGTGAATATTGAAAAACGTTCACCTTCTTCAGAAATCGTTGGATTCATTGAGAAATGTCCGGAATGTCAGGCCGTTTTGGTTCGTAATGAAGGCGAAGCACAACATTATTGTCCAAACGATGTGGATTGTCCGCCACAGTTAAAAGGTAAAATCGAGCATTTCATAGGAAGGAAGGCGATGAACATTGATGGCTTGGGTAGCGAAACGGTTGATCAACTTTATTCGAACCATTTACTACAAAACGTTGCGGATCTATATGAATTGCATTTTGATCAGTTAATGAAACTGGATCGAATGGCCGAAAAATCTGCCAACAATTTATTACAGGGAATTCAGGCATCCAAAGCGGTGCCATTTGAACGGGTATTATTTGCGCTTGGAATTCGATTTGTTGGGGAGACAGTCGCTAAAAAACTGGCCTTGCATTTTAAGAATATGGAAGTTTTGAGTACTTCTTCTATACAAGAACTGATGGAAGCCGATGAAGTAGGCGAAAAGATTGCTTTGTCGGTAAATGCCTTTTTTAGGGATGAGCGAAATTTACAGTTGGTGAATCGCTTGCGAGGTCATGGGATTCATTTGGAAGTCGAAGAAAAGGAAAAAGCGTCTGATTTACTGGAAGGGAAATCATTTGTAGTCTCTGGCGTATTTCATTCCTTTAGCCGTGACGAGTTAAAACAAGTGATTGAAACCAATGGAGGGAAGAATGTTTCGTCCATATCTTCAAAAACAGATTATGTTGTTGCAGGGGAGAATATGGGGCCGTCTAAACTTAAAAAAGCAACTGATTTGGGAATTTCCATCCTTTCT
>CAIYQV010000142.1 GCA_903928365.1 uncultured Flavobacteriia bacterium | reverse complement strand
TGCCTGGTATCGAACACGCTTTGATACGTGGTCTTCATTTTGGCAATGGGGAGTAAAGGCAGGGGATATGCATCCTTTCTTCTATCAGTTTTTATTACACTTCTGGATTAAATTATGGGGAACATCGGAATGGGCAATGCGTTCGCTGAGCCTCTTGTTTTATGTCGCGAACAGTATCCTGATCCAACGTTTAGGTGAACGTTTCTTTTCCCGACAAAGCGCCTGGTTGGTGAATAGTTTGTATGCAGTTATAACCTTTATGGTCATCAATACTACTTTTAGCAGGCCATACAATTCAGGTGTGTTCTTCCTGTTACTCGCTTTTTATGCTGTACTGAAGCTTCGTGAAGAGCATGAAAGACAATCAAAATGGATGTTAATCCTTGCTTTTTCGTTCGTTGGGGCCATGCTATCGCATTACTTTGCATTTCTGGTAGCCTCGGTTTTGGGTATGACGGCGCTATTTTTTCTCAAAGGGAAAAAGCGGTGGTATCTGTGTGGTGCAGGGTTTCTTTCATTAGCGCTCTTCTTGCCTCATTTGCCGGTAACTTTATTTCAACTGAATCGGGGAGGACTGGGTTGGTTGGCGCCACCTGAGGCTTTATGGATTCCTCATTTTTTTTGGCAATGGTTGAATCATTCCTTCTTTGTTGTAGTTCTTGTTTTTATCCTACTGGGCTTTGTGCTGGTTCGATCTCAAAAAGTAGTTTTAGAACTTAACCAACGCCTTTCTTTTGCTGTAGTGCTTCTCAGTGTTTTCGTCGGATACCTGTTGTCCTATCTTGTAACACCGGTGCTGCGAGAGCTTGTCATGTTGTTTGTATTGCCATTCTTGCTTTTGCCGCTTTTTGCCTTGGGTAGGTTTAAGGTGGAGGATAAGCGTCCGGTTTACGCAGTGGGGTTTATTATAACATTGATTGGACTCCATACCGTTTTTGTTGATCACGTTTACAAGCCTGTTCACTTCGGTGTTTTCAGAGAATTAGGAAAAGAGATCAATTCCTATGAAAATCACTTTGGTGAATCTAATATTGATTTTGCGATCAATACAAATAACGTGGAATACCTGAATTACTACCTGGATCATCCAAAAGTTGAGTCAATAACAGACTGGTATGCTGAAAATACGTTTGATGAACTGAATAAGCGGTTAAACAATTCAACTTCGCCTTATTTCTGCTATGTTTTTAATAATCAATACGAACAGCCCAAATTCAGAGAGTTAATTCGAAAATATTATCCTGTGCTTCAAGATGCATTCGTCTCACCGGGGTCGGCCGTTTATTTATTCAAAAAAGGAAATCGCTTATGGTTGAATCCCAAAAGGTTATCAGGGAATAGTAATCTCCTAAATACAACGGAAGAATTTTCGGGTGAATTTAAGATCAAGGTGAAAGAATTAGAACGGCTTGACCCTCAGGATTACTATGTCATTAGTTGCGATTTGCAATTGTATAAAGATCAAGAAGTTTATACTGTAGTCTGCCTGACTCGAAATGGAGAACTATTAAAGAAAAATGGTGATCCAGTGTATTATCAAACTATTGATCAACGAAAGGTAGTCTCGGATTCATTGCCTTCAAGAATAACGATGCCCTTTGAAATACCACTTACGGCGCTCCCCGACGATGAACTACTGTTTTATTTATGGAATCCTAAAAAAGGAACCTTTAAGCACTCTAATCCGTCCTTGTTTGAAGTAAAATAGCCCATTAGAGTCTGGAACGAAGCACCCAAGTCAATTTTTCAGGAAGTTCTGTTACATGCTGTATACGGAATTCATTTTCCAAATGTCCTTTCGAGTTTTCCGGGTCAAAAAGAATCCCATGCATTCCGCAATTTCGGGCTCCGACAATATCTACTTCGTAGTCGTCTCCGATCATAACGGATTCACTTACATGCGCTCCTGTTTGTTTTAAGGCGTGTTCGAAAATGAAACGTGAGGGTTTATTGTGACCGACCTCTTCGGAGCATAGTATCAGGTCAAAATAAGGTTTCAACCTTGCTTGCTCCAGCTTAATAAATTGAACCTCTTTGAATCCATTCGTGATAATATGCATCTGGTAGCCATCTCGTTTAAGCTCGTTGAGCGTTTCTAGAGTTTTAGGAAAGAGATGTGTCTGACGTGGAGAAAGTTCGATATAACCCTGACTGATTCGCTCGACCAATTCCGATTTGTCAATATTCAGTTTTTCGAAGGTCGCTTTGAATCGTTCTGTGCGCAGGATCTCCTTGGAAATTTCGCCATTGCCATATTGTTTCCATAGTTCGGCATTCGTTTCCTTATACGTGTTATGAAAAAGTTCAAAAGAACCATGGATCTCGTGTAGTCCCAATTCTTCATAAAGTTGACGTAATGCCGTTTCCGAGTTCCGTTCGAAGTCCCACAGCGTCCTGTCCAGATCGAAAAAAAGGTGTTTCGCCATTAATGAAAAATAAGATAGGCTAAAAAGGAAGTAGCCATTGCATTTAAAAACATGCCGACGATGATGAGTGGAAATGTGCGGGATTGTTTGCCGTAAAATTTAGCCGCCACAATACTGCCAATAGGAACGGATAAAAAGAACGGGGCCCAGAAACAAATGCCATAAATACCCAGGGATCTTTTCACTTTGATAATGCCGCGATTGGTCTTCGTAAATTTTCTTTTTGATTTGAGGGTGCCGTTTTGTGCTTTCACCAGTTTTCTTTTGTGTGAAATTTTCATGATCATTTCACTAAAAAAGAAGAAGATGGTAGCACTTAAGGTTCCGCCTGCAACACTGCTCAGATAGGTCTCCCAGAATGGAAGTCCGATCGCATGACCTGTGAAAGGTGCAAACATGAATTTAATTGTGGCGAGAAAAAAAACGGTCGAAATGAGTCCCCAATTCATCGCTTTACTAGCATTTAACGCCGTATGCAAGGTCTCCTGCATCTCCCAAACCAGGCACGATGTAACTCTGAGCTGTCAATTCTCCATCAATGGCTCCAACCCAGATCTCGGTGTTGTCAGGCAGGTGTTTCTTTACCAGATCAAGTGCTTCTTGGGTTGCTATGGCTGAAACCACGATGACTTTTGCAGGCTTGCCTTGTTTCAAAAGGGCTTTGTAGACCATGACCATTGAATTTCCCGTGGCAAGCATAGGATCGCTAATGATCACCGTTCGTTTATCAAGTAGCGGTGAGGCAAGGTATTCTACCTGGATGTCAAATTCTTCAGAGTTCTTATGTTTTCTGTAGGCCGAAATAAATGCACTTTCAGCTCGATCGAAATAGTTGAGTAACCCCTGATGCATGGAAAGTCCTGCTCTAAGAATGGTAGCAAGCACCGGCTGTTCGGATAATTGGTTCACCTGCGCCATTCCAAGCGGTGTTTCTACAGCTTGCGATGTGTAGCTCAATGATTTGGACAATTCATACCCCATAATTTCAGAGATTCGCTCCATATTTCTGCGAAAACGCATAGGGTCTTTTTGTATTTCAATATCACGAATTTCACCTATAAAAGTGTTAAAGATCGAATTGGTGCTGGAGAGATTATGGATCATAAGTGATTGCGTTTAGGTAAATATAGGTGATTTTCTAAAAACAATTTCGGCCGAACAATGTAATTAATGTGAAAAGTCAGCGAAGTCATCGTTGTACCCTTTTAAAAAAAGTAAATTTGCGCTGTGGCAGAAAAAGCAAGTATAAACGCCAAGATCTTTAAAAGACTCGTAGCTCATGTAAGGCCCTACAGAGGTCTGTTTTTTCTTGCAGTATTCTGTACCCTTTCTCTTGCCGCGATCGGTCCTTCCAGACCAATGGTTATAGGCCATATGGTGGATGAGTACATTGTCAAAACGAAAGATGGCAATAAACTTCTTTTCTGGTCGGGAATCGTTGTGATCATGCTCATCTGTGAAGCATTACTGCAATTTGCAAATGCCTATTTTTCGAATTTGCTCGCGCAGAGTGTGATCAAGGATATTCGGCAGAAACTATTTGGGCATATGCTGAGCTTCCGCATGCGTTATTTTGATAAGACTCCTATCGGAACGTTGGTCACCCGCGTCGTATCGGATATGGAGGCCATTACGGAAGTGTTCTCAGCCGGATTGATGGAAATAGCAGGTGACATGCTGTCGTTGATAGCTGTTCTGACGATGATGTTGGTGGTGAACTGGCAACTGACATTGATGACTGTTATACCTATTCCGTTGTTGATCATTGCGACACGTATTTTTGCACGTGCTATGCGCAGTTCCTTTCAACTGGAAAGGGTGCAGGTGAATAAGTTGAATACGTTTGTGCAGGAACACATTACGGGAATGTCCATCGTGCAATTATTTAACCGTCAGGAAAAGGAATTTGAGGAGTTTCAGGAGATCAATAAAGGGCATAGACAGGCGCATGTCAATGCTGTTTGGGCGAACTCGATCTTCTTTCCGGTGGTGGAGTTGCTTAGTTCGATGTCGATTGCTTTTCTGCTTGTATGGGGAGCTATGATGGCTCTTGGCAGATCTGAAGGCGAAACAAAAGAGATCTATGGGGAGATCATTGCCTTCACGCTGTGGGTTCAAATGCTCTATCGACCAATTCGACAACTGGCAGATAAGTTCAATATCCTTCAACGAGGAACTGTTCGGGCAGAACGCGTATTTGAAACGCTGGATTTGATGGAGGATGTTCAGGATAAAGGAAATCTGGATTCTTGTGATTTTGATCAGCCGATCACGTTTGATCATGTTTCATTTGCTTATGAAGCGGAGAATTGGGTGCTCAAAGATTTTTCGATGAAGATCCAACCAGGTGAAATGGTGGCTTTTGTTGGGGCTACCGGTGCTGGAAAATCTACTGTAATCAATTTGTTAGGACGTTTTTACGAGTTTCAAAAAGGAAATATTTTCATAGGGGATGTAAATCTGAAAGATCTGCGCTTACATGTTTTGCGTAAGAATATTTCGGTGGTGCTGCAGGATGTATTTCTTTTTTCTGACACTATTCACAATAATATTACACTTGGAGACCCATCCATTTCCCGTGAACAAGTAATCGTTGCTGCTAAGGCTGTGGGCGCTCATGATTTCATTGAAAGATTACCAGGAGGTTACGATTACGAAGTTGGTGAGCGGGGAGGTGTTCTATCTGTTGGTCAGAGACAACTCCTTGCATTTATTCGAGCCAGTGTGTATGATCCGCATATACTTATTCTGGATGAGGCAACATCAAGTATTGACAGCGAATCGGAAGAACTTATTCAGAGAGCCACTCAAAAGCTAACGCAAGGACGTACTTCAATCGTTATTGCTCACCGATTATCTACAATTCATAATGCAGATAAAATTGTTGTTCTCGACAAAGGTGAGATCAAAGAGGTTGGCTCGCACGGAGAATTGATTGCTCAGAAAGGTTACTATTTTACGCTATACAACAAACAATTTAACGAAGAAAACGAATAACAATGGTTGGACTGAAGATTGGAGGAGTTCCGGAACATTTTAATCTGCCCTGGAGATTGGCCATCGAAGAAGGTCGCTTTCGAAACATTGGTTTGGAATTGCATTGGAGTGACATGACTGGTGGTACTGGTCAAATGATCAAAGGTCTTGATCTTGGAACCTTGGATGTAGCTGTTCTTCTTACTGAAGGGATTACCAAAGCAATATTGGAGGGACTAAAAGCCAGAATTATTCAGGTATATGTGACAACTCCATTACGATGGGGTGTGCATGTGCCATTTCATTCCGATATTAATAAGGTTGATCAATTGGAGGGAAGAACGTTTGCAATTTCCCGAGAAGGTTCAGGATCGCATTTGATGGCTTTTGTCAAAGCGAAACAGGAAGGATGGAATCCTGGGGATTTGATATTCAATGTGGTAGGAGATGTGTACGGAGGATTGTGGGCTTTGGAGAACAACGAAGCACAGGCATTCCTTTGGGAAAAGTACACGACTCATCCCTTTACAGAACAACAGAAATGTCGTTACATTGATGAGGTAGTGACCCCATGGCCGTGTTTTGTGATTGCTGTGCGAGAGGAAGTACTCGATAAATATCCTGCTCTTCTAAAAGAAATGTGCTACATCGTTAATCAAAAGGCGAAAGAAGTAAAACAGAATGAGGATTCAGTAGAGGTAATCTCCTGGCGATACAACTTGCGTTCAGGTCAGGTAGCAAACTGGTTGATAGAAACTGACTGGAATTATGACGCGATTGAATATCCATTGGCTTTTGATAAGACAGTGAGGTATTTGAAGCAGCTCGACTTAGTTGAGGCGGAGAAATCGGAGGGCTGGCAACATAAATTGTTCCCTGTAAAGCGTCAAGAACCTGAAACAACTTTTAATTGATCATGACAAATAAACGAACAGGTGTTCTATTAATCCAACTGGGAACTCCGGACAGCCCTTCAGTAAGCGATGTACGAAGATATTTAAGTCAGTTTCTCAATGACCCTCGTGTGATCGATATACCTTGGTTGGCTAGAAAAATATTGGTGAATGGTATCATTGTTCCTTTCAGAGCTCCGAAATCAGCCAAGATCTATAAAGAATTGTGGGAGCATGGAAACGGAAAGTCACCATTGTTGACCCATACGCAACGAGTAACTCAACTTGTCCAAGAACGATTTGAATCAACAGAAGTTACTGTGGAAATGGCCATGCGGTATCAGAATCCATCACTCGATGTGGTTTTAGAACGTATGCGCAAAGCGAATTACGATCAGTTGATTATTTTGCCACTTTTCCCTCAATATGCTAGTGCTTCTTCCGGTTCTGCCATTGACAGAGCAATGGAGATCATTAGTAAATGGTGGGTGATTCCTGAAGTGAAGATCGTAAGTCAATTCTGGAGTAATGAAGGATATATAGACAGCATTGTAGAGCGTGCGAAAGAATTTGACCTGAAATCCTACGATCACGTTCTTTTCTCTTATCACGGTTTACCTGAACGACAAGTGGATAAAGTCTACGAAGGAACGGATTTGTGCGGAGATCAACCTTGTGAAACAGAAGTCAACGAGAAGAATAAGTTCTGTTACAAAGCCACAAGTTATGCAACAACGCGCTTAATCGCTGAAAAACTTGGAATTCCTGAGTCAAACTATACGGTATGTTTTCAATCACGTCTCGATAAGAAATGGTTGACACCTTTTTCTGACAAAGTAGTAGAAGAATGGGGTAAGAAAGGTGCCAAGAAATTACTGGTATTTAGTCCCGCATTCGTCGCAGATTGTTTGGAAACGATAGTCGAAATAGGCACTGAATATCAGGAGATCTTTGTAGAAAACGGAGGTGATAAAGTCCAGTTGGTGCCTAGTTCTAACGATCACCCTCGCTTTATCGACTGTTTAGTCAGTCTAATAAAAGAAAGGCTTTAGATGGCCCATTTTAAAGTCTTTTTTCGGCAAGTCTTTTGTCTTTTATCTTCAAGTCTTGCAGTCTAAAGTCTAATGTTGTAATTTTGCACCCTAATAAACACAGAAACACAATAAAATGAGCAATACATTGGAAAAAGTAGCCTACAAAGTAAAAGACATCAGTCTTGCAGAGTGGGGTAGAAAAGAGATTAAATTGGCTGAGGCTGAAATGCCGGGGTTGATGTCGTTGAGAACTGAATACGGTGCTTCAAAACCCCTTGCAGGAGCACGCATCGCGGGTTGTTTGCACATGACTATTCAAACGGCTGTGTTGATCGAAACATTAGTGGAGTTAGGAGCTGAAGTTACTTGGTCTTCTTGTAACATTTTCTCTACGCAAGATCATGCTGCTGCGGCTATTGCTGCTGCTGGAATCCCAGTGTTTGCTTGGAAAGGGATGAACGAAGAGGAGTTTGACTGGTGTATCGAGCAGACTTTGTTCACGTTCAAAGATGGTAAGCCATTAAACATGATCCTTGATGATGGTGGAGACCTTACAAACATGGTTTTCGATCGTTACCCAGAATTGACAAAGGACATCAAAGGTCTTTCTGAAGAAACAACAACAGGTGTTCACCGTCTGTACGAGCGTAAGAAAAATGGTACGCTTGTTATGCCTGCTATCAACGTGAATGACTCAGTTACTAAGTCAAAATTCGATAACAAATACGGTTGTAAAGAATCATTGGTGGATTCTATTCGTCGTGCTACAGATGTAATGATGGCTGGTAAAGTAGCTGTTGTTTGTGGATACGGAGATGTGGGTAAAGGTTCTGCAGCTTCATTGAGAGGAGCAGGCGCGCGTGTAATCGTTACGGAGATCGATCCAATCTGTGCGCTTCAGGCAGCAATGGATGGTTTCGAAGTGAAACGTTTGGATTCAGTGGTTCACCTGGGTGATATTATCGTTACAACGACAGGTAACAAAGACATCGTGGTTGGACGTCATTTCGAGAAAATGAAAGACAAAGCAATCGTTTGTAACATCGGACACTTTGACAATGAGATCGATATGTCTTGGTTAAATACGAACTATGGCTCAACAAAATATACAGTGAAGCCACAGGTGGATATCTACAACGTTAAAGGAAACGAGATCATCATCCTTGCTGAAGGACGTTTGGTAAACCTTGGTTGTGCGACTGGTCACCCATCTTTCGTAATGTCTAACTCTTTCACGAACCAGACATTGGCTCAGTTGGAATTGTGGGCAAACAGCGCGAATTATGAAAATGATGTTTATATGTTGCCTAAGCATTTGGACGAAAAAGTAGCTCGTTTGCATCTTGCTAAAATCGGTGTGGAATTGGAAACACTTCGTCAGGATCAGGCTGATTACATCGGAGTAAAAGTAGATGGTCCGTATAAGGCAGAGCACTACAGATATTAAGATTAATCTTTTAAGAGCTTGAATAGGCGATGGAATTTCCATCGCCTATTGTATTTTTGGTAAATGGATTCTGCCATGAAACTAGCATTATTTGCTTCTCTTTTCTTTTGTAACTGCGTATACTCCCAACCCCTTCCAATGGTGGTTTCAGGAGAAGCTCAAGGGACAACTTTCGAGATCACGTATTATGATTCACTTGATCGTAACTTTCTTCCTGAAATAGTGGTTTTACTAAGTGATTTCGATCAGTCCGTATCGACCTATCAGGAGAGTTCCATCATTTCCAGAATAAACAGGAATGAAAGAAAAGTAAAAACCGATGTGTATTTCAGAACCTGTTTCTTAAAGGCCAAGGAGATCTGGCAAGCCACGAATGGTGCCTTCGATCCAACAGTTTTTCCTTTAGTCAATGCATGGGGATGGGGACCCGGCAAGAAACAAGAGATAACTCCTCATCTGATTGATAGTCTACTTGATTTCGTAGGATTTGATAAGATCAACTTGGAAAAAAACAAGGTGGTAAAAAGCGATCCACGCGTTTCGCTGGACTTCAATGCGTTCGCTCAGGGATATTCCGTAGATGTCGTTTCTGAATTTTTGAGGAGCAAAGGAGTTAAGTCTTTCATAGTTGAGATCGGTGGAGAAGTGTACGCAGGTGCTCCGCCACCTGGAAAAGAATATTGGACGGTGTCCATTGAACAGCCGCTGGAAAATAAGATATCTAAAAATCCCGGGCTGCTTGATGTGAAACTTGTTAATCGCGCTGTTGCAACCTCAGGTAACAATCGGAAGTTTTTCATCGAAGATGGGATAAAATACGCACATCATCTGGATCCTAAAACCGGGTATCCCGCGAAGAATAATTTGTTGGCTGTTTCTGTATTTTCAAACCAATGCATTACCTCCGATGCGACGGCTACGGGTATTTTGGTGATGGGTTATGAGCGATGCCTCACTTATCTGAATACACATCCCGATTTACAAATCCTACTCATTTATTCTGACAACTCAGGCGAGTTGAAACAATTTATTTCTCCGGGATTGGAGAAAATGTTTGTGGAATAAAAAACTTGCTTCGCAGTATGTGCAATGACTGCGGTAAATGTCAAGATAGATTATTCATCTTCCTTCTCGTAGCCCTCATAATAATAGGATTGTTCGATCCCTTTGAAAATGAGTTCTCTGTTGTTCGTTTGGTCCGTCAAATGAGCTTGTAACAAGGTTCGCAATTCCAAATCATTAATGGGACTCCTCTCCAT
>CAIYQV010000141.1 GCA_903928365.1 uncultured Flavobacteriia bacterium | reverse complement strand
TGAAGACAGAATAAAACCAAAGTTAGAAACTTAAAAAAGGGGGCTCATTGAAAATGAAGCCCCCTTTTTTATTGAAAGAGATTTTACTTAAAAGATCTCGCTTGCTGCGAAGTGGAATTTACCTTCGATCTCGGCATTCTCGTCAGAATCTGAACCGTGTACGGCATTTCTACCTTTTGATTCAGCATAATATTTACGAATTGTTCCCTCAGCGGCTTCTGCAGGATCAGTAGCACCAATCAGTGTGCGGAAATCTGCTACTGCGTTTTCTTTCTCTAGGATAGCAGCAACGATTGGACCTGAAGTCATATAGTCAACCAATTCGCCATAGAAAGGTCGCTCAGCGTGTACTTCGTAGAATTTCTTAGCCTGTTCAGTTGAAAGTGTGGTATACTTCATCGCTTTGATGGTAAAACCTGCCTGAATAATCATATCCAGGATCTTACCCATGTGACCATTTTCGATCGCATCAGGCTTGAGCATTGTAAATGTTCTGTTCGTTGCCATTATTAATTTGATTCTTTAGTTAACGGCGGCAAAGATAATCATATTTTAACTGACTGTGTCCTGGGCCAAAGCATACCATCTAAGTGGGTTTTCAACTTGAGGGAAGTGATAACCTTGAAAATGGCCTTTATGCACTTCTCCATGAGCTGTTTTTGCAAGTTTGTCAGCGAAACGGAAATAACTTTTTCGTTTTAAACGTTTGCTCCAGGAATTGCCTTTTTCCAATTTTCTTAAGGGTTGAAAAAATTCACTAAGTGAACGCAACTCAATTTCTTTTGATTGTACATATTTCCATATACCGGAGCTGTCATCAAAATGGTAAAGAGGCATTAATTTCCATCCGTTATCAGCGATCCACTCTATTGACCTGAGAATGTATTCAAATTCTTCCTCTGGAATAAAATAATTAAAATTTAAACGCACCCAGCCTGGTTTGATGCCAACATTTCCGGTACTCAATTCTACCATGTAATCGCATGACTGTTCTTCGTTCAGTTGCATTAATTCATGTCCATAAGGTCCGGCGCAACTACAACCTCCTCGGGATTGAATTCCAAATAGATCGTTTAAAAGGGCAACAACAAAATTATGATGCAGAAAGCGTTCTTTGTAACGGACATGAAAGGCCAGGAATCCGAGTCTTCTGGATGTGGGATTCCCTAAAATCAGTATTTGCTGATTCTTTTGTAAGCGATTGATCGCTTCGTGGATAAATTTTTCTTCTCTTTCTTCTATGGTTTTTGCTCCAACTTTATCTTTTAACTGAAACGCAAGGCCAGCACGAATGGATTCGATAATAGCAGGTGTTCCGCCTTCCTCTCTGCTTTCAATATCTTCCAAATATCGCTGCTGTGTTTTGGTGACAAAATGAACAGTTCCTCCACCAGTTATCACAGGCAAACCATTTTCGAATAGTTGCTTTTTTACCACCAAAACACCAGGTGAACCAGGTCCACCAATTAATTTATGCGTCGAAATAAACAAGGCGTCTTTCCCTTGTTCATTTTCTGGATTCATGTCAATAGGCATGTAGGGTGCCCCGCCTGCATAGTCCCAGAAGGAAAGTGCGTCGTATTTTTTTAATAAAGCTACGATTTCTGAAATCGGAGAGATGATACCTGTTACATTGGACGCTGCAGAAAAACTTCCTATAAGCGGTTTTTGATGGTGACGCGCTTTTAATTCCTTTTCTAAATGTAAAAGATCGATTCCGCCTTCATCATCTATAGCAATTTCTACCAGTTCAAAATCACCTTCCCGCCATGGAAGGATGTTTGAGTGGTGCTCATATGGACCAATGAAAATGGCTGGTTTCACTTCTTTGTCAGCATAAAACTGCTTTAATTTTCTATTTAATAGGTCAATAGCGCCTGTAGATCCTGAACCTGTGAAAATCAGAACGTCATCTTCTCCGGCGTTGACCGATTTTTTGATCAGTTCGCGCGCCTCTTCACGGAATTTGCCGGATTGCTTTCCTGTAAAGGAAGATTCAGTATGCGTATTGGCATAAGTGGTTAAAACGTTCTCTTCAATATATCTCTCAATAAGTGATAATGGTTGACCGGAGGCAATGTAGTCTGCGTAGGTCAGGTAACGTTTTCCAAAGGGGCCATTAATTAATACGTTCGTACTGAATTGGGAACGGTAAATTTCCCGGATAAGGTTAGTGGTTTTCATTGAAGCAATAATTGTAGCAGCAAAATTAAAATATGTAGGGAAAGGTTGAAAAGGTTTTTTTCTTAAATCCTTGAAATCCTATTTTGTAAATATCTTACAATGTTTCATTGTATTTTTGTGAAAGATGAACGCGCTATTTTCCTTCTTTAAAGAAATGGATCCTGTCCTGGCAGCTTTGATTGCCACCACCTTTACCTGGTTGGTGACAGCGGCCGGAGCGGCATTGGTGTTTTTCTTCAAAACGTTACATAGGGGAGTGCTGGATGGCATGCTAGGATTCACTGGGGGAGTAATGGTTGCGGCCAGTTTCTGGTCATTGCTTAATCCTTCGATTGAAATGTCCGAAACAATGTATCCTTCAATGCCATGGATGCCGGCGGCAGTGGGTTTTTTGGCTGGTGCGGTATTTCTTTTTATTCTGGATAAAAAACTTCCACATCTTCACATCAATTTTAAAGAGAACGAAACAGAAGGTGTAAAAACCCAGTTGCACAAGACTGTTTTGCTCGTTCTTGCAATCACCCTGCATAATATTCCGGAAGGACTAGCGGTGGGAGTTTTATTTGGTGCAGCGGCTACAGGCATGCATGGTGCGACCATTGCCGGAGCAGTTGCATTAGCTATTGGAATTGGTATTCAAAATTTTCCTGAAGGATTCGCCGTCGCAATGCCGCTGAGAAGGGCAGGAGCCAGTAGATGGAAAAGTTTTTGGTATGGACAGCTTTCAGCGATCGTTGAACCCATTGCTGGTGTGATAGGTGCGGTTGCGGTGATCTACATGGAGCCAATTTTGCCTTTTGCATTGGCATTTGCCGCCGGTGCTATGATCTTTGTGGTCGTGGAAGAGGTTATTCCAGAAACCCAACGAGATAAATACACGGATGTCGCTGTGCTCGGTTTTATTGGTGGGTTCCTTGTAATGATGGTGCTTGATGTGGCTCTCGGATAGCGTTGAGATTCGTTAAGTTTATTTTTTTTAAAATTTTTCTTGGAGAATTAAAAAAAACACTTACCTTTGTCCTGTTCAAAGATACAACATCATGTTGTAGTTTTGGGTTTTATAGTTTTAGCATGGTTTAGCAGGAAGAGCAACAAGTTTCAATAGAATTTGTTGCTCTTTTTGCTTTTAGCTATCTTCACTCCCGATAGCACATTGAAACCATGAGAAATCAATCCTTTTTCCTCCTTCTTCTTTTATTTCTTCCCACATTCTTAAATGCACAAAGTCAAGGTGTTTCTTACACAGCCGTGGGTAAAGGAGTCGCAACTACGTTCGTGAATGATTATCAGTCGTTGGGGATAAATTCGTCTGCACTCGGTTGGGGACCGGAATACAAAGACAAGCATTTCACGATGGGGTCCTCTGAATTTGGAATGGGTATCTATTCTGATTCGATGAATGTGGAAAAACTGCGTTCTCTTTTTAAAACTGTTCGGGCTCAGGCTACAGGGAAAAATACAGATTCGGCTTCCTGGCAACAGCAAAAGCAGTATGCTTCCGATTATTTGAATGCGGGCGTGAGTATGTTCGCTGATTTTAACTGGGGTGGATTTGCCTATCAAAGCAAACGATTTGGTGGAATCGCATTCAATGTGCGAGAGAGTTACCAATGGTATTCCAGAATGAATTCTCAACTAACTGATATTTTGTTCAAAGGAAAACTTGCCAATTATTTTGACTCGCTAACCATTCAAGATGCTTCCGGAAATATTCAGGTGATTGCCAATAATGATTCCATTCCGCAGGATACGCTCGATATGGTGATCAAAGGAACTATTTCGGTTCCCTTAAATATCAGTGGGATCTCATCGGGTTCACAGATCAAATTCCAATGGAACAGATATTACAACTTTGGATACGGTAGAAAGGTATTTGGAAAGGACTCGCTTCTGGAGATCTATGCGGGAATCGGAGGGCGCTACATTCAATCCATGGCGATGTTTGATATGCGTTCGGATGCGGATGGTTTTTTCGTGTATTCCTCTGTTTCCCCGAATTTTAATATCAATTACGATTCCATTGTGGCGTCTTTAAACCCTTCTAATTTTACCGAAAAAGGAAAGGTCTTACCCTCGGTTGTGGGTACCGGATATGGTTTTGATCTCTCCGCAAGTGCGATCTTTTTTGGACGATTAAAGGTGGCTGCTGCAGTCAATAATATTGGTCAGGTGACATACAATCGTAATGTCTATCAGGTGCAGGACACCTTAGTCGGAAGTCTGGAGGTGAATGGTTTAGACGAATACAATATTACCAAAGCGGTCGACAAGTTCATGCAGGATGGAGGTTTGTTCAAGCTGGTAGGCCAGGAAAAACACACGGTAGTGAACGCATCTAATTTTCGTTTAGGTGCCAGTATTGATCTGGGAAAAATTGCCAAAATAGGGGTGGATTTTGTTGCGCCGTTTAATAAGGAATTACCTGGAAGTATGGCCAATGCGGTATTCTCAGCAGGTGGTGAGGTGAAACCAGTGAAATGGTTGGCGATCAGTGCCGGATATTTTGGTGGAGGAATTTACAAGAATAATATTCCTATCGGAGTGAATTTTAGCCTGGGTGAGGGTAAATATGAATTTGGGGCATCTTCCTACGATGCGCTGTCCTTCTTTAAAAATTCTTCAAACAGCATTTCTGGCGCATTTGGATTTGCCCGGGTACATTTTTAGACTGTAAGTAAGTGCCGAAGTTCATTTAGGATCAAAGCCGTTGCTCCCCATATTTCCTTTTCACCTGTCCTGAAACAAGGTACATTTCGATAGATCAATCCTTCACGTGCCCGAACATCCATGGTGGATTTACTATCCTCCGATTGCAGTTCTTTTATCGGAAAATGAATGACTTCACGCACTTCCCGTTCATTTAAGGTCATCGTGTCCGTGGTCAGCTGAAAATAAAGGTAGGGTTGAACGATGAATTTGCTTACGGGAATGTAAACCTCTGTTAATGAACCGATCAAAGATTTTGGATTCAATTCAATCCCAATTTCTTCGTGACATTCCCTTCGTGCAGTGAATTCAAGATCCAGATCATTTTCTTCCTTTTTTCCTCCCGGAAAGCTGATTTGACCACTATGAGCTCCTTCGTATTCGTGTCGTTGCGTAAGAATGATGGACGGCACTTCATTGACGGAAGTAATAACCACAGCAACAGCGGATAATCGTGCGATGGACCTCTCTGGAAAATCACCACTTGGTCTTTTTAAAGGCGACATTTCCTGATGGGCAAGTTGACCGGGAAGTGTTCCGCTAATAGCAATTTTAAGTTTCTCTATAAGTGGATCCATGGACTATCTGATGGATTTTAGAATGTCCAGAAAATCGTCATGAAGGTAAGAGATTCCTTTTTCCGAACCGTATAACTGGAATAGGTAATATTGCTTCCCTCTCTCCACGAGACCTATATCGTACGTTTCCATAACTTTACCATACATGTCGCTACCATCCACAATTACATTGGTAATCTTGTTTCCGGAGAAGTTGTAATGATTGAAAATAGAAGAAGCGTGATAGGTCATAGACCGCTTTCGAAGTTCCAAAACATTGATCATCATTTCCTCCGAATTAGTGGTGCCACTGTTGAGTAGCAAATTCGCCGGATCGATCTTTTCCACGGTAAGCCAAACATTGATCGCACTGATCCAGTATACTTTTCCGTTTTTAGAAAGTAATAGTTCGGTGTTGGTCATCTCCTCGAACAGACCGGAACACTGAAATCTTACTCCGCCCGCAGCAAATGACTTCAGATCAGGAAGATCAAAGTGATTGCTCTTGAGTAATTCTTTTACATTACGGGTGTTATGTGCTTCTCGACCACAGGAAAAGAGCACAAAGCTGGATAAAAGAAGAAGAATTGTAATTCTGACCATGCTATCCAAAGGTAACTAAATTCATTTTGCCTTTCAGGCCTAAAATCATACCTTTGCATCACTTTTTATTTAAAACAACATAGCATGCAACTGTGGAATACATTAAATAAAGAGGAATTGGAAGCCAAATGGCGTGCAAGTGGATATAAGTTCGTTACGATCTCCTTTTATCAATATGCGCACATTCCGAATCCTCGCCTTTTCAGAGATCATTTATTTCAGCTTTGGTCAGCCATCGATGTGGTTGGAAGAACCTATGTCGCTAAAGAAGGGATTAACGCGCAGATCGCCGTTCCTTTGCATCATCTGGATCGCTTCAGGGATGAATTGTATCAGGTGGAATTTTTGAATGGTGTTCGCTTAAATATCGCTGTCGATGATGCAGAAGCGGAATTCTCCTTCCTGAAATTGAAGATCAAAGTGAGAGATAAGATCCTTGCTGATGGTTTGAGCGATGAAACGTTCGATGTAACGAACAAGGGAAAACACCTGGATGCAGCAGAATTTAACCAATTAACGGATGATCCGAATACGATCCTGATCGATTTTCGAAATCATTACGAATCAGAAGTAGGACATTTTAAGGGAGCAATATTACCGGATGTAGATACCTTCCGTGAATCATTGCCGTACATCGAGGAAGAATACCTGAAAGGAAATGAGGATAAGAACCTGGTCATGTATTGCACTGGAGGTATCCGATGCGAAAAGGCATCTGCCTGGTTCCGTCATCGCGGGTTTAAGAATGTACATCAATTGGAAGGTGGGATCATCAAATATGCCAACGATTGTCGCGAGAAAGGTTTGGACAACAAATTTATTGGGAAGAATTTTGTTTT
>CAIYQV010000140.1 GCA_903928365.1 uncultured Flavobacteriia bacterium | reverse complement strand
TGAACTTCAAAGGAGCAGTATTCGAAATGTAGTGTTTATTGATCAACCGGAAGAACAACTGGAAGACAGTGCACTCAGGAGTCAGGTCCTGGAAATAACCGAATATCGTTTAAATTCATCTCTGAGAAGTGTTTATTGCTGTGTTGATTTCTTCGATTACAACACCCTGTTTTCGGGAGTCAAAGATAAATTCGACCTCCGTATTCCGGCAGATAGGATAAGACTTCAAATGGAGGCATCTTATGAGAAAGTTACGTCAACACAAGAGATCAATATATCAGACTCTGGTATAAAAGGTTCCTACCAGATGCCGCTGGAAGAAAAGATTAATGTAAATCTCTCACTCGAAGGAAGTAAGCACAATCATTACTTGTTGAAGTTTGTTTTTGGTCCGGAGGAACTAAAGGCTGTCAATACCATTTCGTTGAACGGAATCCATGAATTAGCGACTATTTTCAGACAAATGCATGAGGATCCTTCTCCTTCAACCAGATTTATGGAAATCATTAACCTGTGTGAGATACTAAGTTGCTATTGTGCAGCGATTATTTATTCGAAGAATGAACGAACAGGTCGAGCGTTTTGGGAAAATGAGCAAGAACAGATTCTTCCTGAACGAGTATCCTTTGGCGAAATAATGTCAAGAATCAGGGCTTGGGTGAAGGATTACAAAAAGGAAAAGGTTCATAGCCAGCTGGCAGAGGAACTTTTTGGATTTCTCCATTCTCCTCTTCATGAAGTATGCCAATTCGGATTGCTTCAGAGTTTTGCTTTTGAAGATCTCAAATTGGGTACGGGAAAGGAGTTGAAAAATAAGGTTACTGTTCATGAATTTTTGGATTTTATAACAGGAGTAAGGAACAAGACCCGAGGACATGGTGCATTAACCAAAGTTGATTTTGAGGTGTATGTTGAACTTGAGGTTATTATCCTTCACATGCTCTACAAATTTTCAAGCTTGGGAGGTACGATGATTTCGATTCAAGAACAGCATGGTGACAGTATTATCATGAATTTTAAAAATGGTGGAGCAATTTCCATCGTTCCTGTGGATTGGACAAACCACGAAAAGTACTTAAATACCTATCTTACATCAGCTGAAAAAGAGGAACTTTTTAATTTCTCAAAGCATGTGTCGCAGGTTTCGGAGTTGTTGAAGTCAGGCAAAATGTACTGGTTGGGATCGGGAAATGAAATGGAGATCTATAATCTGGAAAATTTTGTTCAGGTAGAAGGAGCTAAAGCGTACCTCTACAGCGAGACTAAAAAAGACGGTACAAGGCATTTTATATCCTATTCCACCGGGAAACATTCCAATCTGACTGATACCGGTATTGATCTCGAATAGCGCTCGAATTTTCCTTAAAGACAAAGAGTGAACATTGAATTAAGCTGACTTTGAATTAAATTGAATTAATTATGCAAGTTGAATTGACTAAGCACGCAGGATCATGTACGATATAATAGGTGATATTCACGGCCATGCAGAGCCATTAAAAAGGTTGCTCCTGAAAATGGGGTATGAGAAAAAAGGGGATGGTTACAGGCATTCAGAACGAAAGGTACTTTTCATAGGAGATTATATCGACAGGGGACCTCAGATTTTGGATACGCTGCAGATAGTTCGCACCATGCAGGAGGAAGGCGACGCTATTGCATTAATGGGTAATCACGAATATAATGCGCTCTGTTTTCATCTTCCGAATAAAAGTGGTGACGGGGGACATTTACGGCCTCATTTGCTTAAGAATATAGATCAGCATTATGAAACATTGAAAGCCTTCAAAACCGAGCAAAAGCTTTATTTGGATTATTTGGAATGGTTTAAAGTGCTTCCCCTATACTTTGAAGACGATAAGTTAAGAGCTGTACATGCATGCTGGGATGATGAAAGGATTAACTTTCTCAAGAGCGCTGGAGGAAATGAAAAACTTACCGAAGATTTTATAGTTCGATCTGCTCAAAAAGGAAATAAATTGTATGCTGCAGTAGACCAAGCATTGAAAGGTGTGGAGTTGAACTTGCCTGAAGGATATACCTTCAAAGACCATGAACACAATATTCGTAAGGAAATCAGAATTAAGTGGTGGGAGCATCCTGCCAATTTCAATTATCGGACCTACAGTCTTGGTCCTTCAGACTCTTTACCGGAAACAGCTATCGATTTGAATAAGTGTCAAGTTCGCGGATATGGTCAATCTGAAAAACCTGTTTTTTTTGGACATTACTGGTTCAGAGGTATACCTCAGTTGGTAAAACAGAATGTGTGCTGTGTCGATTACAGTGTAGCAGATGGAGGTCTTCTGGTTGCCTACCGCCATGACGGAGAACAGTTACTGCATCAGGAGAAATTTGTGTATGAGCGAGTTTAAAGTGTTCATTGACTTGTTTTTGTCTAAATAAACCTCATTCTAAATTCAAACTGAAAACGATTTCATAATAAGTCAAAAACATCATTTTTAGTATTGAAATATTGTGTCGGCCTTCAGTTTTCAAAAAGGTAAGCATCCTCGTTGGGTAAGCGAAAACTTTGGAATCTGGTCGTGTAAAAGCAATTTTTGGATTACCTCATAAGTGTGAAGCCATTCGGAAAGGATAAGACGTTCTGAAGTAGTATGTTCGTTATAATATCCTACACTGAAATTCAACTACCGAATATATAACTTATCAATTATAGAAGAAGATGAACCTTTGCTCAAATCAACTGTATCGCTATCGAATCGTGCAAAAATATGAGCTTTGAAAGTGTCCAGAAGTTCGGGAAACTGAAGTGCACTTTTTGCCGTGTATGGTGTGATAACGATCTCTTTAACCCCCTTATCCGATAATTTCGATTTAATGATAGCCTTTAAGATCAAGTCCAGCGATGCTCGGGTAAACTCAAATGCTCCAGTGAGATAGATTATCCCATTGAACTTAACAAGATGGCTTATGGCCTCATCAGATACGCCTGTAGGATTATCAAATCGTATCTCCTTTCCTTTGAACTTGGATAATGCTTCAGCAATTTCTTCGGATAGATAACTAAGCCAGGTCGGGTTTTGGTTATTGTAATCAATCCAAGATTTTTTTTCATGATCAGTCAGGGGAGTATTATTTATTCCCCTAATTTTTTCAGACCAGTTCCGATTGTTGAAATGCAATTTGTCCCCTTTGAATTGACTTAAGTGAATAGCTGCTTTTTGGGATAGATTCCTAATGTTAAAACAACAAAGTGTACTACCACGGTAATTTGAAAGTTTTAGAGCGATTTCCTCATTCAAATGTTCTCGGGATAATGCTAATTCTTCTCCCGTAGTTTCAATTATTGCATCCAAAACTTCATCAGTAATTTCCATGGAGTCATTGAAGGTAACAGAACAATCGCCAAATAACCTAACAACTTCAGAACTTATCGTGGTGATATTTTTAAATTGATAACGTTTAACACCATAACATTTTTGAATCAATTTTGCAACTTCAGTACCGATCTCAAAAAGATATACATATCCCCGGTTATGATACTCATGCAATCTGATTTTTCCTGAATGATTAAGTAAATATCGGGCGCCATTTTCCGAAATTATCGTAAGATTTGAAAGGTTGAGTTCTCCCAAATGGGATTGCAAACAGCATGCAGCCTTGTCGGATAGTTCACTAATCCCACTTAAATTCACATTTCCATTATGTTTGCCTAACGCTTCGGCTACCTTATCCGGAAGTTCTTTTAGTTTTTTTAGATCGATGGTAAATTTCATTCCTCGGGTCTCGGTGGTAAACTTTTCAGGATCGGATAGTAATAGCTCTGCGAATGCCTTAGTTTTAGCACGCTTATCCTTTGAGCTGTTTTTGTCGTTTAGTATGGACTTGATTACTTCAGATTTTTCTTGAAGTTCAGATGGAATGAATTCTTTCGCTTTGACATTTTTTTTCAACGCATGAACGTAGATGTCTTCATTATTTTTAAACTGCTCGGGCAAATATTTGATGGCACTCCATCCGGCAGCATCTATAATTTTAATAAAGGATGCTGAGCTATGAAAGATCGTTTCAGTGATTGTCTTTCGAAGGAGGAATTCTTTCAGGTTTTCGGTAGTGTCAGCTCCCAGATCATCCCATTCAATTTCATTGTTTTTTTGGACATCCTTTAAAAAATCGGGATCATTCAATAATGATCTGCCGCAATAACTTTGGACAAGCTTAATACAACCGTCCTCATTTTTTTTCAATAATGGAGAGACATGGCTATCAAAGAAATAAGAAATAGTTTCCTGATGATTGCTGTATAGGTAATTTTTTGAATATTCTAAATCGATGACTTTAAGAAAGCAACTGAAAATAAAGTCAGCATTTTCTTTTAATTCAGGACTAGCGTAGTCGAGTATTTGATCAGGAGAGAAATCTTCAAACCTGCCAAATTTATGCAATACCTGCTCAATGAAGTTTTGGTCTTCCAATAGATTTTCATCTACTTTTTGTAAATCTTCAATGTAGCTTAAGTTATTGAGTGCTGCTTCGATATCCATGAATTATTGATTTTTATATGAATACTTTATTTTCAACGTGTTGTGTAAAAATATTGATTTTGAACTTTTGACTAAATTTAAGTATTAATTTTTTAAGCTATTTGAACTAATGTATGACATCATAGGTTATATTCACGGCCATGCAGAGCCATGGAAAAGGTTGCTCCTGAAAATGGGGTATAAGATGTTTGTTGGAGAAGCGATATGTTACTTTCAATTTTCAAAAGGGTAAACACCCTCGTTGGGTAAGCGAAAACTTTGGAATCTGGTTGTATAAAAGCAATTTTTGGATTACCTCATAAGTGTGAAGCCACTCGGAAAGGATAAGACGTTCTGAAGTAGTATGTTCGTTATAATACCCCACACTGAAATTCACGCCGCAAATGTCCCTGCAAAGCGTTACAATGTCTGTGTACGAACTTTGATCCGGTTCAGTATACCCCGTTTGTTGTTGAATGTATTTTCGGAAGGCATTTGTTCCGACGGTGTAGCATTTGAAGTCGTGAGCATTTCTCCGGTCAAGTTGGATCATGAACTGATGGTTATTCAGTTTGCGGGCAATATCGGGATGCTGTTTCATAAGAAATGAACTGCCACTGCGACCATATTCTTCGCCATCTGTAATCAGGATGGAGTGTCCACTGTCCTTTAACAAATACAACATCGCACAACCCGCCCTGTCATCGGCACCGATTCCG
>CAIYQV010000139.1 GCA_903928365.1 uncultured Flavobacteriia bacterium | reverse complement strand
TGGGTAAGATCAATTTACATCCATGGATGGACAAGAACGATGTGTCACATGTCCTGTTAACTGCTGGCATCGTTTATTTCATGATCGGTGTAGAAAAGCTTTCTAACGGATCAGCTTTAACAAACTTGAACGCGAAATAACATGCTGTTTTTCGTCTTTTGCTGTGAGGTAATATAAGTATGTCCCCGCAGGCGCCGGATCACCACTACTTAATGTCCCATCCCAGCTGAAGGATGCGTCCGAAGAGTTGAAAATAACCTTATTCGATTCATTCAATATGACGAGTTGAAAATCCGTTAAGCCTTCGGATTTAATTTCAAATAGATCATTGGATCCATCATTATTAGGCGTGAACACATTCGGTAATTGTTTCAATTGTTCCGCCTCTTGTACTTCCTGTGCTATTTGACCTGATAATTCCGTTGTGTTTGACGGTATTGAAGGCGTTTGTTTTTCAGGAGAAACATTTGTAGTCGGGACTTCTTCGTTCGTAATAACAGGGTCCACAACCGTTGCTGTTTCTTGTATTTGTGATGGTTCTGTGAACTCAACCTTCATTCCAGTTTCAATCTTTTCGGGTATCACACTCTCATATACCAGATCAAGCTCTTTCGCTTCAGTGTTCGGGCCTTTATTGGAATCCTGTTTATCAGAACCTGTAGGGGTTGAGACGTTCTTAACTTCCTTAGGTTGGTTTTCTTTACTATTGATTACCTGTTTCTCTTTGGAATCATTGGAATTAAAAATAAAAACTGCGCCTGTTACTACTCCTGCTGCCGCTAAAAATAAGAGCGATTTAGTAACCCACGTAAGTCCGCCCGATACAATAGCAGAACCACTCACAATTTGTGAGGAAACAGCAGTCCAGAGCTCAGGACGCACCTCAGCCTCAAAACCCGAAAGCTTTTCTCTGAATAATTCCGCTATTTCGTCTTTATTTTCCACTGTTCTCTTTTTCTAATCGTTCTCGTAAATATGCCCTTGCTCGCAAATACTGTGATTTAGATGTGCTTTCTGTTACACCTAACGTTTCTGCTATTTCTTGGTGACTGTATCCTTCAACTGCAAACATATTGAATACGACTCTGTATCCATCCGGCATTGTTCGTATCAATGATACCAGTTCCGAAGCAGACAATTCAGAAAGTATCGTGTCTTGCGTTTCCAACTTGCTTAATGCTTCTTCTGGCTGGATTTCTGAGCTGATTTTCATTTCTTTACGCAGAAGGTCAAGCGCTGTATTGACCATAATGCGGCGTATCCATCCCTCAAAAGAGCCTTGTAATTTAAAGTCTTTCAACTTTAAAAAAGTCTTTATAAAGCCTTCCTGTAATGCATCCTCCGCTTGTTCTCTGGTCTTGCAATATCGCACACAGACACCCATCATTTTCGGGGCAAACTTTTCAAACAACGTTTTTTGCGCACGCACGTTTCCGCTCAAACACTCTTTGATCAACGTAGCATCATCCATGGGCGCATCTTTCATCAAGACTCAAGAACTTTAAAAAAGGTTGCATGAGCGCTAAAGTTAGTTCTAAAAAGCATAAATTCGCCTTTCATGAAGAGTCTATCCTTCCATCGTGTTTTGCTGCTCATACTACTGCTGTGTATCTCTACAGCTGCACCTTTAAATGCGAAGTGCAAAGCCGTTAAAATCGCTGAAGGCTCATGGCTGGGAGTACTCCATTTATCAAACCAAACCCCTCTTCCTTTCAATATCGAAATTCAGAAGAAAAGCGCTACCTATGATTTCCATGTTTTGAATGGTAATGAAGATATTCCATTGATCTGGTCTGGCATATATCACGATTCCATCAAACTAGAGTTTCCGACATTTGGGACATATTTGATATTACATTCAGACTCCAAATCTAAAATGAATGGGTATTGGGTAAATCCTAATAAAACAGGTAATTATAGAATTCCCTGCACACTTCATACGCACAAAGGCAAACGCTTCGAAGACCCAGCATTATACCAGAGCGCCATTCTTCCTGCTAACATTGAAGGTAGGTGGGAAACTACTTTCGAGCCGGGCACAAAGGATGCCTATAAAGCTGTAGGTATCTTTGAACAAAACTTTAATTATTTGTCAGGTACTTTTCTTACAGAAACCGGAGATTACCGTTTTTTAGAAGGCAACGTGATCCGCGACAGTCTCTTTTTATCTTGTTTTGATGGATCTCATGCCTTTCTTTTCAAAGGAAAAGTTACAGATACCAAGGAAATCTCGGGTGATTTTTACAGTGGTAAACATTGGTCTTGTAAATGGTCGGCTTCGAAAAATGAATCCTTTGAACTCACTGATCCTGATTCACTTACTTATTTAAAGAAATCTGAACCATTTACAGTTCAATTCAATGATCCTGAAGGGAAGGCCTTCACTTTTCCAACTGATCAAACATCAAATAAAGTAGTGATTCTTCAAATCATGGGAACGTGGTGTCCGAATTGTATGGATGAATCGCGCTTCTTCAAGGAAATGTATGCAAAATACCATGATAAAGGTTTAGAGATTATCGCATTATGCTACGAAAGTGGTACCGATGTTTTATTACAGAAAGAGCGTATTGAAACGCTAAGTACGCGTCTTAATGCCGGTTACTCCTTTATTCTTGCAGGTACAGCAAGTAAAGGATTAGCATCCAATCACTTCAGTATGTTGAATCAGGTCATGTCGTTTCCCACCGCCATATTTATAGGTAGGGACGGAAATGTGAAGAAGATCCATACAGGATTCAATGGTCCTGGTACGGGTACCTACTATGAGGATTATATTAAAGAAACGGAGTCCTTTATTCAGGAATTATTGAAGTGATTTTTTAGACGCAGGCTATTTTATTGATCCTGTTCTGATGTCTTCCTCCTTCAAAAGAGGTTTTAAAAAACACCTCTATCATTTCAAGCGCCTCTTCTTCTGAAATAAAGCGTGCCGGCAATGCAATGATATTGGCATCATTATGTAACCTGGCTAATTCTGCTATTTCCGCTTTCCAGCACAATGCACTTCTGATGCCTTGGTGTTTATTTGCCGTCATGTTTATTCCGTTACCTGAACCACAGATCAGAATACCTTTCATTCCCGCATTGTTTTCAACCATCTCAGCAACGGGATGACCAAAATCAGGATAGTCGATACTTTCAGAAGAATAACAACCAAAGTCTTTCACTTCGTATCCTTTTTCGTTCAGAAAAAGTTTCACTTTCTCTTTTAATTCAAATCCGGCGTGATCCGCACCAATAGGAATGATCATTCTGCTCATATATTGCTGTTTTTACAAAGGTAATGCTTATCAACATGTGCTTCAAATTTTACACAAATGGAACTTTAAACAAATTTTAAAACGCTAGTTATTAGTGTTTTATATTTACAGGTTTTCGACAGGGAGTATAAACAATGCTTTAATTACATGTGAATAATTTCCAACATCTTTCTCTTGCTTATTTTAAGTTGTTGTATATACCGAAACAAATATCTTATATACAAGCAAAGTTTACTTAATATGCTGTAAAGTTTTGCATAGTCAATTCACCAATTCTAACAGAAAAACAAGTGATGAATTATACACTATTGGATTCACTAACCTAATTGTTATTTACTGATTAATTACTTATTTATTAATTACTTACATTACAAATTCATTGTGAATAACGTTTTAATAAACCCTATATGGTTACATAAGCAAGTTTTTTAGAAGATAACTATACACATATTCACAGCCTTAATAAAACATAATAAAAATCAATTTTTAAAATATTATTTATTTATTCTATTAATGAATCACAATGTTTTGCTGATTACATTTCGTTTGAAAAAAAATTTACCTTTGAGCTAATACTACATTTTCACTGAAATAAACCATGTCGAAGACCAAGATTCTAATTGTGGAAGACGAATCCATCGTAGCAAAAGACATACAATTTAGTTTGAATAAATTAGGTTACGCCGTGTGTGGAATTGCTTCCTCCAGCGATAAAGCTATAGATTTAGCTGGAAAAGAGCAACCGGATCTGGTGTTAATGGATATCATGCTAAAAGGAGATATAAATGGAATAGATACAGCTCTTAAAATGAAGGAATTGTTTACTGTACCTGTCATCTTTTTAACTGCTTATGCCGATGAAGCTACACTGGAAAAAGCGAAAATAGCAGAACCTTATGGGTACATCATTAAACCATTTAAGGAAGTGGACCTTCAAACAACGATTGAAGTCGCTGTTTATAAACATGGTAAAGAACAAGCTATAAAAAGGGAGCGCGACTTCTTGTATTCTATTGTTGAGAATAAAGATGCTTCTTCTGACTTTATTTTTGTTAAATCAAACAGTAAGCTTGTAAAACTGAGAACGGCTGATATTTTCTATGTAGAAGCTTTAAAGGATTATGTGGTGATTCACACATCCGATACCAGGTTTACGATTCATTCCACTATGAAAGACATTGAAACCAAATTAGGCATGTCGGATTTCGTTCGTGTGCACAGATCCTTTATTGTTAGAATGGATAAGATAGCATCTATTGAATATCCTAATCTCACCTTGGAAAAAGATAAGAAAGTGATCCCGATAGGAGGCTCCTATAGAGACGAACTGAATAACAGAATCAGGTTAGTTTAATCTACGATTAGTTCAAGGTCTATCTGTCGTTTACGCGGGTGAACCTCATAAATACGAACTTTCACACGGTCACCAAAATTGTATTCTTTTTTCGTTTTCGCACCAATGATCCGGTATTTATCTGCGTCGAAATAGAAACGGTCACCGGGAATTCCATTCATTGGCACCATTCCTTCGCATTGGTTTTCATCCATCTTAACAAACATTCCGAATTCAGCAATCCCGGAAACCGTTCCTTCGAATTCTTCACCGATATGATCTTGCACGAATAAGGTCTGAAAATATTTAGTAGATTCTCGTTCTGCTTCCGTGGCTTTTCTTTCCATTCTGGAAATACGTTTACAGACATCTCCCAGATCCTTTCCGTATAAATGCTTTCCATTGGTGAGTTTTTCCTGTAATATACGATGTACTACAAGGTCTGCATACCTTCTGATGGGAGAAGTAAAATGCGTGTAAAAATCAAAAGCTAAACCGTAATGACCAATGTTTGTAGTATCATATGTAGCTTTTGCCATTGAACGTATAGCCATGGTTTGAATGAGGGAATACTCATTTTTCAGGCGGATATCTTCCAGTAATTTATTGATACTTTGTGCAATTTGATCAGGATGTGAAAAATCAAGTTCGTAACCGAATTTACCTATAAAGACATTGAATAATGCGATTTTAGCCATTTCAGGTTTGTCATGAATTCGGTAGACAAAAGGAACTGCTTCTTTTCCCTTTTCTGCTTTTCCAACAAACAAAGCAATCCGCTTATTTGCAAGAAGCATGAATTCTTCGATTAGTTTGTGAGCGTCTTTGGAAGTTTTAATCATCACCTGAACAGGGTGTCCGCTTTCATCCAGTTTAAAACGCATTTCTTCAGATTCTATGCTTAGAGCACCTTGTTTTAAACGGTCTTTTCTTAAGGTCTTTGCAATGCCATCCAAAAGAAGGATTTCTGTTTTATAATCACCATCCTTTCCTTCAATGATTTCTTGTGCTTCTTCGTATGCAAAACGCCGATCGGAATGAATGACTGTTCTTCCAAACCATTCGTTATATATTTTACCTTTTTCATCCATTTCGAACACAGCTGAAAAACTGTATTTATCCTCATTCGGACGAAGTGAGCAGGCCATATTCGATAGTTGTTCCGGTAACATTGGAATGACTCTGTCTACGAGGTACACGGAATTTGAACGTTTCAATGCTTCAGTATCCATGGCACTTCCGGGACGAACATAATGACTTACATCAGCAATATGTACACCGATTTCATACCTTCCATTTTCTAATTTCTGCACTGATAAGGCATCATCAAAATCCTTAGCATCCACAGGATCAATGGTAAATGTGGTGATTTTTCGGAAGTCTCGTCGTTTCTTTATTTCTTCATCTTCCAGATCCATTCCTACTGTTTCTGCTTCCTCGAGTACTTCTTGCGGAAATTTAAAATCAATACCGTGGTTACATAGTATACTGATCATTTCTGTATCATTCGAACCAGGCTTACCCAGAACCTCGATTACCTCACCGTATGGACTATCCGATGATTTTGGCCAAACGGTTATTCGAACGAGTGCTTTATCCCCATGGAGCGCACCATTCAGTTTTTCCTTCGAAATGTAAATATCCGTTCCTGCCTTTACATTATCCGGAATCAGGAAGGCAAACTTTTCATGCATTTCGATTGTACCTACGAATTGTGTTTTTTCGCGTTCAAGCACTTCAATAATTTCTCCTTCCGCTCTACCTTTTCCTTTTTTGATGATTCTCGCTTTAACTCTGTCTCCATGGAGGGCCTGTCCCAGGTTATGTGGTGCAATAAACACATCTTCTGTCCCGTCTTCCGGCACCAGAAAACCTGCTCCTCTCGCTGTTACTTCTATCAAACCAATGATTCCACTTCCTTGAGCAGCTAAAGAAAATACGCCATGAGAATGTCTCTCAAGTTCACCCCGGTCGCTGAGTTCTTGTAAAACATCAAACGCCAGTTTGCGTAAAGCATTTTCTCTTAAATCTATCAGCGTACAAACTTGTTTGTGAGTTAGGGCACTTTCAGGATTGTTTTCAAATACTTTACGGATGACATGAGTGAGACTGGATTTCATTTTTCCAGGACCCTTTTGTTTCTTTTTTTTAGACATCCGACTAAATTAAACTTTATTGAACTAAATTTAAGAGTTTGTGTTCGTAACACAGAGCCATAGTTAGGCCAAAAACGTATTTTTATCCTTGAATAAACAAATCCTTCATATGAACAAGAGAGTTGAGATAGCTTTGAATGAACAGATCAGAAAAGAAGCTTCGTCTTCTCAATATTATCTCGCGATGGCTTCCTGGGCGGAGAATAACGGCTTGAACGGAACGGCCAAATTTATGTATGCTCACTCAGACGAAGAACGATTTCATATGCTTAAGCTCATCAAATTCGTTAACGAAAGAGGGGGAAAAGCAGAAATTCCCTCTGTAGAACAACCTCCTAAAGATTTTGACCACCTGGAGAAGGTTTTTGAGCTGTTATTAGAGCATGAAATTTCCGTTACGGAAAGCATTAATGAATTGGTGGACATTTGTTTACAGGAAAAGGATTACACCACACACAACTTTGTTCAGTGGTACGTTTCAGAACAACTGGAAGAAGAGGCGCTAGCTCGATCTGTGTTGGATAAACTCCGATTGATTGGCGGAGATAAAGGAGGAATGTACATGTTTGACAGAGACTTAGAAACAGCAGCTGCGGCTAAAGATACGTCAGGCACAAATCCATGAAAAACCTCCTCGGAATAGTTTATTTATGGATCTCCCTTTTAGGTTGGTCGCAATCAGTCTATCGTTTTAGAAATTACACCATCAATGATGGGCTCTCTCAAAGTTCTGTTTCCTGCATTATCCAAGACGATAATAATGCACTTTGGATCGGCACACAGGATGGATTGAATCGCTTTGATGGAAGATCATTTGAGGTTTTTAGTTCGGATGATACCCCCGGACTGGAAAGTGAATATGTTAAGGCATCTTTAAAAACAGGGGATGGTAAATTATGGTTTGGTACTACCAACGGATTGACGGTATTTGATCCAAAAACGGAACAGTTCAGAACATTTTCACCAAGTGATAAAATAGCGCTTCAGATAGAGAGCATCACCCTGGATGAGGATGGTTTGATTTGGATGGCTACATCAGGAAGAGGCGTGATGGCTTTTGATCCTGTATCCTTAAAATTTACATCTTACCAACAACTTATTCCATCCAAAAAGATCACTTTAGTATACACCGCAGAGGACAATTCCCTTTTTGTAAATAGTGAGGATAAAGGAGTTTTTATAATCAGTAAAGACAGAAGAAAGGCGATCAAACTGGAAATACCGACACAAGTCACGAGTGCAATGACCGTACTTCGAGTTGTCCAATGTGATGAAGACCGTGTTCTTATAGGAACCAATCAGGGAATTTTTCAATACCGTTTAAAAACAGGTAAATGCACTTCTGCCTTTCCATCTATCAATAAAAGATTTGGTGCAATCAGCGTGTCAGACATATACAAAACCAACAGTAACTACTGGTTTATTGGAACCACTAATATTGGGCTGATTACAATTGCTCCGGACGGAAATATTTACAATAGCGTTCAAGATCTCTTTCAAAAACACGCGCTTTTATTTAATGATATAAACACGTTATACCGTGACATCAGAGGCACATTCTGGATTGGAACAGAAAGAGGGCTCTCCAGTTTTAATCCTACCAATCAGGGAATATTAGGTATAGGACCCAGTGCTAACCTGGAGCAAGGTATACCCACACCAAACGTATGGAGTTTTGGAGAAGATAAAGCCACAAAATACATTTTTATTGGAACGGATGATGGTGTTTCGCGGTTTGATAAAAGCACGGGTAAATTTGAACAGTATTACCGAGAAAGAAAGAACAGTTCAAGTTCTGAGATTGTTGAAAAAGCGGTGCATTCGATTGAAGTTTTAAGTGAGAATCATTTGTACGTAGGCTGTTCTGATGGCTTTTTTGAATTAAAGATAAACGGACCAAATAACTATCGATTTGAACAACCTCGATTCTTAAAAGAGGTTGCATTTATCAAACAAAAACGGATCTATTCCATTTTTAAATGGAAAGAAGGCGAGTATTTTCTCGGCACAAAGTCAGGGGTGCTTTATGTCAATTTTAAAACGAGTAAAACACAGGTTTTTGAACATAGCTCAAAAATTCCGGGAAAAACCATTACGTCAGGAGCGTGTCGTGTGATCTTTAAGGATAAGCAAAACAGGGTTTGGTTTGCCACCAGTTCCGGGGAGCTTAGCTTGCTCTCTTCATCAGCAAAGGAGTTGAAGATTATGCCATACAAGTATAATTCTGTTCTTCTCAAAAATTCGAAAGATTATATCAGTAGTATCTGTCAAGTTAGTCCGGATGAATTCTGGATGGGGTCTTTTGGTTCAGGACTTATTTACTTCAATTTAAAGACGAAAAGAGTAAAGATCTACACTAAAAAGGACGGGCTTCCAAACAACGTGATCTATTGTGTTCTTCGTGATAAGGAAGGAAAACTATGGATGAGCACCAATAAAGGACTTTCTCGTTTTGATCCATCTACCGGCGCCTTTACAAACTTTACGGAGAAGGATGGTTTAATGAGTAATGAGTTCAATCTTGGAGCACATTTAAATTCTGGAACCGGAGAATTGTTTTTTGGAGGAATTTACGGGTACAATTATTTTGATCCAAAACAATTAGCTGAGAATTCACGTGAGATCGATGTGGTCATTACAAAGTTCAAACTGGACAAATTCTGGTTAAAGCCAAATGAGCCCGGTTCGCCCCTTTCCATGCCTATAGCATTAACGGAGCAGATAGAATTAGGTTATAGGCAACGCAGTTTCACCGTGCGCTTCCAACCGTCTGACCTGAGCAATCCGGATCTTGTTAATTACAAATACATACTGGAGGGATCAGATGAAGGGGAGCTCATGCTTGGTTCAAGTAATGAGATCCATTTCAATTCACTTTCACCTGGAGATTATGTGTTGCGTATTTATGGTAGAATGGCGGATGGCCCGTGGGGGATACCGGCTAAACTGGCAATTCACGTAAAGCCACCGTTTTGGGCTAGCTGGTGGTTCATTTCAATTGGCTTTGTTTTAGGCATCGCGTTAATATTCTGGATCATAAGAAAAAGAATTGAATCTGAAAGAAGAGAGCAAGTCCGATTGGAAATGAAGATCGCTGAGCGAACAAGAGAG
>CAIYQV010000138.1 GCA_903928365.1 uncultured Flavobacteriia bacterium | reverse complement strand
GGATTGGCTTTTTTCCACAAAGCGAAATCCGCAAAAAAACGTTTTTCGTCCTGTGCATTCAACGTACGCGTTTCTTCAGCGAGTTCATCTACTCTGCGACCACTTAAAATACCGTATTCGTATTTCTCACTGTATTTTTTTACATCAAAATACACGGAACCATTCACCACATAAGCAAAACCGTTTTCCAGTATCTGCTCAATTAATTCAATCTGTTCTTGAATGTGGCCGGTAGCTGTAGGTTCAATGGAAGGAGGCAACATGTTGTACAAGCGTTGCAACTCCTGAAATTTCACATTGTATTTGTAGACTATTTCTAGTGATTGAACTTGCTCCAAACGAGCTGCGGAACCGATGCTGTCGACCGCTTCGCCCAAACTGTTGGTGATGTGTCCGGCGTCTGTAATGTTGCGCACGTATTTCACTTTGTAATCCAGCAACAACAGATAACGATAGATCATGTCAAAATTGATGAAGGTCCGCATGTTACCCATGTGCGGCTCACTGTACAAGGTGGGTCCACACACATACATGCCCACACGACCGGCATGGATCGGTTCGAACTTTTCTTTTTGTCCGGAAAGACTGTTATAGATGCTTAGGTTTCCCTGACGTGTACTCATGTTCAACTAGTTTAGAACCTTGATCCCCAATTCTTTTAATTGATCCTCATTCAACGGAGAAGGTGCATCGATCATCGTATCGCGACCGCTGTTGTTTTTAGGAAAGGCAATGTAATCTCGAATGGATTCCGAACCTCCCATGGTAGCAACTAGACGATCAAGACCAAAAGCCAAACCGCCGTGCGGTGGCGCACCGTATTCAAAAGCACTCATCAAAAATCCAAACTGTGCCTGTGCTTCTTCTTTTGTAAATCCGAGCAGATCGAACATACGGGATTGAAGCTCTCTATCATGAATACGGATCGAGCCTCCGCCCAATTCAACGCCGTTCATAGCCAGGTCATAGGCATTCGCACGTACTTTCCCGGGATCAGTATTGATGAGGTGCATGTCTTCCGGTTTCGGAGAGGTAAACGGATGGTGCATCGCATGGTAGCGACCACTTTCCTCATCCCATTCCAAAAGTGGGAAATCCAAAACCCACAGAGGTTTGAATACATTTGGATTGCGCAAGCCGAGTTCATTCCCCATGTGCAAACGCAATTCATTCATTTGCTTTCGCGTTTTTTCGAGATCACCACTCAGCACCAACAGTAGATCTCCCGGTTTGGCATTTGCTTTTGCAGCCCATTGCGCCAGGTCATCTTGTGAATAGAATTTATCAACCGAAGATTTAAAGGTTCCGTCTGCATTGCATCGCACGTAGACCAATCCTTTTGCTCCAATTTGCGGACGCTTCACCCATTCTGTAAGCTCGTCAATCTGCTTACGGGTGTATTCTACACAATCTTCTGCATTAATGGCAATCACTGCTTCCGCACTGTCAAAAATGGCAAATCCTTTTCCTTTAGCTTCATCATTCAGGTCTACGAACTCCATCCCGAAACGGATATCAGGCTTGTCTGAACCATAACGGGCCATCGCTTCCGCATAATCCATTCTCGGGAATGTTTCGACAAGCTCAACACCCCTTACTTGTTTAAATAAATGCTTTATGAGCCCTTCGAACGTATTCAGGATATCATCCTGTTCCACGAAGGCCATTTCACAATCGATCTGCGTGAATTCCGGTTGTCTGTCAGCACGCAAATCCTCATCTCGGAAACACTTTACGATCTGATAATAGCGATCGAATCCTGAAACCATCAACAACTGCTTAAATGTTTGCGGCGATTGAGGTAAAGCATAAAATTGTCCTTCGTTCATGCGACTTGGCACAACGAAATCACGCGCTCCTTCCGGTGTTGACTTAATCAAAACTGGTGTTTCAACATCCAAAAAATCTTTGGAATTTAAGTAAACACGTGTTTCAAGAGCAACCTTATTTCGCAACATTAGTTTTTGCTGTACCGGATTTCTTCTTAAGTCCAGATAACGGTATTGCATGCGCAGCTCATCGCCACCATCTGTTTCGTCTTCAATCGTAAATGGTGGAAGTTTCGCCGAATTCAAAATGGTTAGTTTTTCCACTTTGATCTCAATTTCTCCTGTTGGGATATTCTTGTTTTTACTTGAACGTTCAATGACTTTTCCATTCACCTGAATGACAAACTCGCGACCCAGTTTTCTAGCCTGTTCGCACAAAGGAGCATTGTCTTCCATGTTAAATGCAAGTTGCGTTATTCCGTATCGATCACGGAGATCAACGAAGGTCATGCCGCCCAAATCTCTGGAACGCTGCACCCAACCTGCCAATGTTATTTCTTTACCTGCGTCAGACAGACGCAATTCACCACACGTGTGACTTCTGTACATATTGTTGAACTATAATGGAATATTTCCGTGTTTTTTAAATGGTAAGGTCTCTGCCTTATTCTCCAGCATTTTGAATGCAGCAATAACCTTGGATCGCGTTTCTTCAGGAAGAATAACATCATCTACGATCCCTCGTTCAGCAGCGCGGTAAGGATTAGCGAAAAGATCAGCGTATTCTGCCTCCTTCTCTTTCCATTTTGCTTCCGGATCTACAGCTTCCGAAATTTCACGTTTAAAGATGATCTCAGCTGCTCCTTTGGCTCCCATCACAGCAATCTCGGCTGTTGGCCATGCGTAATTCAGATCAGCACCAATGTTTTTAGAGTTCATCACGTCAAACGCACCGCCATATGCTTTTCGCGTGATCACGGTAATTCTTGGAACCGTTGCTTCGGAAAATGCATAGAGCAATTTGGCTCCATGAGTAATAATTCCGCGCCATTCCTGATCTGTTCCAGGCAAGAATCCCGGAACATCTTCGAAAACAAGTAGAGGAATATTGAACGAATCGCAAAAACGAACGAATCGCGCACCTTTTCTTGATGCATCAATATCCAGCACTCCTGCTAATGCTGCGGGTTGGTTGGCAACAATACCGATGGTTTTACCTTCTACACGAGCAAAACCTACAACGATGTTCTTAGCGAAATCCTCTTGAACTTCGCGGAAACTTTCATCGTCGATCACACATTCTACCACTTTGCGAATATCATAGGGAACGTTCACATTCTCAGGAAGAATCTGCTTGATCGTCTCCAATTTCGAGGCTGTAAAAGCAAATTGCGTTGGTTGCGGAGGCAATTCACGCGCATTTTGAGGAAAGTACGTTACGAGATCGCGCACTTTTTTCAAGCATTCCACGTCATTAGCCGCTGTAAAATGGTTGACACCCGATCTTTCCGCATGCGCTTTTGCTCCACCCAATGCTTCGGAGGTAACTTCTTCATGAGTCACTGTTTTTACCACATTCGGTCCCGTAACGAACATATACGATGTTTCTTCCACCATGAAAATGAAGTCAGTTAGTGCTGGAGAATACACCGCACCACCCGCACACGGACCCATGATCACTGAAATTTGAGGAATCACTCCGGATGCTCTCGTATTTCTGTAAAAAATATCGGCATAACCAGCTAAGGAAACCACTCCCTCCTGAATGCGCGCTCCACCTGAATCGTTTAAGCCAATCAGCGGGGCACCATTTTTCATAGCAAGATCCATGACTCTGCAAATCTTTGCTGCATGTGTTTCAGAAAGAGAACCTCCCAAAACAGTAAAATCCTGTGAAAAAACATATACCAAGCGCCCATGAATGGTTCCAAATCCTGTTACCACCCCATCTCCGGCGAAATGTTGTTTATCCAAACCAAACGTGGTGGCTCGATGCTCTACGAATTGACCGATCTCATTGAAAGAACCCTCATCCAGTAAAAGAGTAACCCGCTCTCTGGCTGTCAATTTCCCCTGCTGATGTTGTTTATCTATTCGCGCCTGTCCGCCTCCCAAATGAGAGGATTTGCGCTTGTCCAGTAAGGCTTCGTTCTTACTCATGAATACACGTTTGAAAGAAATGTCAACAAAGATAGTTTTTAATCATTCGAATAAAAGTACCGTTGGGACGGAATCTATTGAATTTGGTTTAAATTTGCGCAAACCAAAATGTAAAACAAAATGAAAAATTTAATGAATCGTGTGCTTTTAGCACTTGTTGGAATGGTATTCGTACTTGCATCATGTGGAAAATATGATGGTGGACCAGGTTTGTCACTTGCGACAAAAAAGGGACGTATTTCACGTACATGGGTGCCTGCTTCATCTGAAGATGTTAATGGAAATGTGACAACTTACAACGGAAGTGAGTTTACTATTACTTATGACAAAGACGGAACAGTAACTTATACGATTCCAGTATTTGGAGCATCTACAGGTACATGGGAGTTGAACAGTGACAAAACAGCGATCACAACAACTTTCAATGGCAGCACTGACACTTCTGATCCAATTTACAGATTGACATCTAAAGATCTTTGGTTCAAGGATGTAGATGGTACAATCTTCAAATACAAAGCTCAGTAAGCATTAGAATAATCAAGATCAAGGCTGCCTTTCCAGGCAGCCTTTTTTTATATCCTTCCTTTTGCTTTTAACTCCATGTACTTGTTGATCGTATTAACGGATAACTGATCAGGAGGGGTTAATACCGTTTGAATTCCGTTTCGCTTCAATTCCAGTGCAATTCGATGCTGAATGGTCGCCATTCGTTCAGATATCACTTGCAAATACAATTCGTCAGAAGTAACTGCCTTACGAAGCGATTGATCCTTCACCTCTGTATTTTCAAAAAAAACCACTACGAGTAAATGCTTTTGGTTCAGCTTTCGCAACATCGGCAAATGTCTGCGCATTGCGGTCTCCGTTTCGAAATGAGTAAAAAGGATCAAAAGTGACCGCGTGCGAATCGCTTGCTTCAAGTTGAGATACAGTCGCTCAAAATCAGGTTCCAAAAAATGTGTGTGCTGGTCATAAAGCTCCGAAGAGATCCTTCTCAATTGATTTTCTTTCTTTTCGGCAGGTAATACCACTCCCATTTTATCCGAAAACGTTACCAATCCAGCCCGATCACCTTTTCTGAGTGCAATGTTTGAAAGCACTAATGTGCTGTTGATAGCGTAATCGAGATAATTCATTCCATCAAAGGCGTTTTGCATACTTCTGCCTTTATCAATGACGCAATAGATCTGTTGTGCTTTTTCTTCCTGGTACTGATTGGTCATCAGTTCATTTCGTCGGCTTGTCGCTTTCCAGTTGATACGCTTGATGTCATCCCCCTGAACATAATTCTTTATCTGTTCAAATTCATTGGTATTTCCAAGCATTCGAATCCGCTTCAGTCCTGAGCTTAATTTCTGTTGCTGAAAAACCATTAATTCATGCTTACGCATTTGCATTACAGAGGGATGCACATCACATACATCTGCTGTGATGAACTCCATTTTTCGTTCTGCAAGTCCGAGCAAAGAATGTAACAGCACCAGCGGATGACCAAAGGAATGTTTACCTCTTGTCAATGGCCTGAAAGTGTAATTTGTTTCAAAACATTCATTGGGCGCAATTCGACCTTTGTATTTTGCACTCCGCTCCTGCATCTGATCCGGGTGCGCTTCAACTAACACAAAACTCCAACTTGTTGAAGAGGTATTTCTCAAGAACAGTTGGACCGTATTCGGATCACCAAGATCCATCCGTTTGGCAAAAGAACGCGAAAAAGCCAACACATTTTTATCAGCAAAAAGGATAAAAAGATCAACGATGGTAAGAATGATGACACACAATCCAGCAATCCAGGAGAGGGACTCCAGAACTGGATACAAATAAGCCATGAACATCAACAGAACAACTCCTGCATAGATGAGAAAAAAACGATTCGTTAATACTATGTGAGTAAATCGAATCAACGCGGCACCTCTATAGTTGAAATGATCTCACGAATAACATCTTCGGCTGTAACGCCTTCCATTTCAGCTTCTGGCGTAAGGATCAATCGGTGGTTCAATACATGCTTCGCTACATATTGAATGTCCTCAGGAGTGACAAAATCGCGACCTCTCAAAACAGAAAGTGCTTTGGAAGCCTTTAGCATAGACAAAGAAGCGCGTGGTGAACCTCCCAGGTAGATGCGTCCGTGACCTCTCGTTTTCATGGTGATCGATGCGATATAAGAAAGCAGTTTTTCTTCAATTCTCACTTGTTCAATGATCTCTTGAATTCGTTTGATGTCAGAAGCATCCAGTGCGGGACGAATCGTATCCAAATCAGGATTTGACAAATTGTCTCTGTATCTGAAAAGGATCTGTTCCTCTTCCCTCTGATCCGGATAATGCATTTTTATTCTGAACAAAAAGCGGTCTAACTGGGCCTCAGGAAGATTATAGGTTCCCTCTTGTTCCACGGGATTCTGTGTGGCAACAACCAGAAACGGGAATTCCATGGCATAACGCTGTCCATCATAGGTTATCTGACGTTCTTCCATTACCTCAAACAAAGCTGCTTGTGTTTTTGCTGGTGCTCTATTGATCTCATCGATCAATACGATATTGGAAAATACCGGACCTTTTTTAAAGGAGAAACTCGAATCCTTCATGTTGAACACACTTGTTCCGATGACATCTGAAGGCATGAGATCTGGAGTAAATTGAATCCTGGAAAAATCAACATTCATTGCCTTGGACATCACTTTAGAAGCGAGCGTCTTAGCAACTCCGGGCACACCTTCAAGCAACAAATGACCATTACTTAAGACCCCTGTTAACATCAATTCAATGACTTCTTCCTGACCTATCACATAAGCAGATAAAATTCCTTTTAACTCATCCACTTTCTCTGTTAACCATGTGATTTCTGAATTTTCAGGCACAAAATCGAGGGGTTTTAGTGGCTCTTCGTTTGGAAGTTCGAATTCTTCCGGTACATTCTCCTCTGACATATCAGTTGTTTTTTGATTTTATTTCTATCAAGCGTTGCAGTCGTCCATGATCAAATCTACTTATTTCTGACCATCGCAGTTGCACATATCCATTATTCGAAAAACGCCATGTAACTACATTAGCGTCACTTTCAACAGAAATGAGATCTCTCCATAAGAAGGTTCTTTTAGAAATCCCTTTACTATATAATAAGAGCTCATCCTCCGTCCAGCTTATTATCGGTAGGCTCATCATCCTAAATCCCCCCATCAACATCACGAAAGCCCCTATGAACAGCAGTGCCCCAACCGATTGCGCCATAGTAAGCAACCATAGGCCTGATACAAAAAGAATTAATCCTGCACCGATCAACAACAAAACCAACGTTAAACCACGTCGAATTTCCGCTGATTCCCTCAAAATACGGTGCTCGTTGTATTGTTGAATGCCTGCTTTCTGGTAAAAATTCTGAATCCGATCATACACATCAAACAAATAGGAGTCTGTCACATTAATCCGAACTTTAGTCTCCAGTAACTGCAGAATTCGAACTATGAATTCTTTGTCTACTCCTGATTTTTCGCTGAGCAACGCAATCGAGCGATCCCGATCTGAATCCAATTTCGAAATATCCATATAATAATAGCGCTGAACAACCATATAGAAATTCTTTCGCTGTATTTGCAGGATCCCATATGGGTTTCTTCTGTTAATGAAAATGGAAGTCACCGTTCGTGTAAACTCACTTGCGTGATGTCGTTCTTTCAATGGCAAAGCCACAATAGGTCGACGGCGACGAATTCGGAAAAGGATAAATAACAGAATGCCTATCGTGATCAATAAAAGGGCCATGGTCAGAATGCGGTTTGCGAAGAACAGTTTGAGCAGACTATTGTCTTCCATTTCTCCCTGACCCTGGCCTTGTCCGGAAGTATTTTCATTATCTCCCAAAAGTCCGAATGACAACCAATAAATGCGCTTGGAAGATGGTATTTCTGACAGAACGCGATGCACATACTGACGCCACTCCGGTCTGTTCAGCTGATAGTTCCGAAGAAGATCAGTGTTAAGAGAAAGAATGACCTGTCCTTTGCCCAGCCTGAAACGAGCGCAGCCTGCAAATTCCGGTTGATTTACAAAAGTCAGAGGATCCTCAAGCGCTTCTTTATCGATGAAATACCATTTTTGAGCAAGGGTATCGTTCTGGTAGATCTTGTAACCCATCGATTTTTTCTGATCGTTGAAAAAACCGGTAGTAACGGATTCAGAATAACTAAATCGAAGTGATTTATTCTGGAGTAGATCTTCCGCTAAGTTACCCGAGAGTCTATTGGTGCAAACAAACATACTAGCACCCTGCTCGACAGCGGATCGGATCTGTGTCCACTCCTTTTCCAGGAAGGCCACTTTGTCTCCCATCACCAAATAAAGACTTCCATCAGAAGGATTTCCTTTTAAAGAATCGACCGTTTTCACCATCTTCAAAAGGGAAACATGGTGCTTTTTAAGTAATAAATTCGAGCATATACCAAAACCATTAGGCTCGAGATCCATTGGTCCCGCAATGGTATTCCAATCACTCGAAATGTACTTGGAATTAGCTTTATCAGCATCGTCAAATACAAAAAGGTATATGAGCACACTTATGACCAGTGCAGAAAAAACAGCTATGACCTTCACATTATTTTGCATTGGTTGCTGTTAGTTTTTGCAACAAGTCCTTCATTTGCAATTCCAGTGGCGCAAACGTTTCTTCTGACAGACTGTACTGACCGTACCAAACATATTCGTATATGCGCACACACTGGGAAAATTGGCTTGCAATCGCATTTCCACGCAGTTCATTGCGATATGCCTGATTTGTTTTATCCTTTTTCCAATAGATCCACTCGAGTTGAATCAGTTCCTTCAAAATAGCCACAAAATACAGTCGGATTGCCTCTCGAAAATTCCCTGTTCTCAATGCTTCTGAAAGCAGCCGCTCAAACTCACTTTGAGTTAACTCAGAAGGATCTTCCTCCAAATTAACTGACGTATGTGGTTGCACTACAGTAGTTTTTCTGTAGCGAAACAACAAATACCCCAAACCAAGTGCGACACCTATAATAAAAATGATCAGGATAAATTTAGACAACCATGTTGGTGGTCCGGCCGATGATCCTTCGTCAGATTCAGGTTCGGATTCATCCATTTCAGGAAGGTCTACAGGTTCGGGATCCTGAACGAATTCACCTTCTCTGTTGCCATCACCAGACGCATCTTCTCCGCCCGATTGACGATAACGCTCTATATCTTCTTCGCTGTAATCGATCCTTCCCGGATCTATGTCCTCTGAAAGAACCGGAACGTCTTCATCTTTAGAACTCATTGCGCCTGGAGAATTTGCGCCCCAGTCCTCTGGCCCCTGATAATTAGCATCTTTACGGTATTCGATCTTCTCATAAGAACGACCTTGGTTTTGCGCATTGAAGCGGCAACAAATCGCAAGCGCCAAGAACAAAGTGCAATATTTCAAATACCAACTCATTCCGGTCTTTCTTCTTTATTTTTCGCAGTTGCGCCAAACTTTTCGAATGCTTTTTTCAAACTTGTCGCTTCCCTTTTCTCTGCTTCAGATAAAAATCCGAATCCGAATAAGAGTGCAATAAAAGGAATCAATAGCAGTAAAACTCCCAAATACACCAATTGACGCACGATATTACCAACCATGAGCGCATCATCCGTGAACCATTCGGATGTCCGGATAACGAAATCAACCAAAACATCCAGCAAGTCGCGCATGATCGGTGGCGTATTCGTTTCGTGAATACTAAAAACGAAACCCAATGGCTGTAAAATAAGAAAAAGAAAAAGCCCTAATGTACTGATTAACAATACTATTTTTCCATAGGAACCTGCACCATATTTCAAACCCGTTCTCATTCGGTCACGAATTTTACGATCTCCTGATAATGAGATAGAGGGACTTAAATAAAGTATAAAAGGGATCAGGAAAACTGAAAATATATGAAATTGCCAAGGCAGAAAAAAGATTACAGAAAGCGGCAATAGTAATGAAATGGTCATAGGCAGAATGTTCTTCCTTAAGTAGGATGTAAACGTTCCTTTTTCTATGCCTTCGTGCTGGACCATACTATAATAGGCAGCACAAAATAGGACGGACAAAATGAACATCCAACCAAAAGAAACAAACAAATCTGTCCAGCCACTTAAGATTCCTCCGCACATAATGTTCAACTGCGCCGACCAATCAAAGTAATACGTGATCTTCAACCAATCCGTATGTAAAAGATCTTGAACGGCAATCAGAACAAGAGCCGCGGGAAGTACCCATCTTAGAATCAGTGGCATGAAGAATGAGAAATACCTCATATAAAACTGAACGGAGGCGGTGCTAAGTTCACCTATTCCACGAATCTTATACAATACTATTTCGGACACCTCTTTTCTCTCTTCCAGCGTTTCCCGATCAATCATCTCTGGGTATTTTCTGGCTATCCATTGCGGATATAGTACATAAACGAATAGTATCAACGCAAACGAGAAAAGGATCAATGCCCATTTGGACCAATCCGGAAGCATGTTATAATTATGTGTAACAAAGCTTTCCAGAAAGCCCGCCATTATGATAAATGGAACGAGGCTCAGCATGAGTTTCATTCCTCTT
>CAIYQV010000137.1 GCA_903928365.1 uncultured Flavobacteriia bacterium | reverse complement strand
GCTCTTCCCCTGTCATGGCATTCACAAGGGATGATTTGCCCACATTAGGACGTCCAACAATGGCGATGCGCGGCAGGTCGTCTTTTTCATTTACCGACTCATCTTCCTTGTCAAAATGCTTCACGATCTCATCGAGAAGTTCGCCGGTACCACTTCCGTTTGTTGCCGAAAGGTCATACACATCACCTAAACCGAACTGATAGAATTCTGAAGAAAGTCCAACCCGATCTGTATTATCTACTTTATTCGCAGCGATGAGAATCGGTTTTTTTGATTTTCGAAGAATGGCTGCCACTGTTTCATCGAGATCAATGATGCCCGTAGTGACATCCACCATGAAGACAATAACTGTTGCTTCCTGAATAGCGATCTCCACTTGCTTGCGGATCTCTGATTCAAAAATGTCCTCAGAACCTTTGATGTACCCTCCGGTATCGATCACAGAGAACTGAATTCCGTTCCAATCTCCTTTGCCGTACAAACGATCACGGGTCACGCCGCTCACCTCTTTTACAATGGCATTGCGCGACTCGGTCAGGCGATTGAACAAGGTCGATTTCCCTACATTGGGGCGGCCTACGATGGCGACTATATTACTCATGCTTAGTTAGAACAAGGAATAAAGAGCAAAGAACAAAGACTCACCCTTGTTCAACGTACTTTATCCAAATCAGTGTATATGTTTATTTCCGCGATGGAACACGAGCAAAGCTGTAAACAAATGAATCTCAGATTAAATATAAATCCTTGTTCCTTGTTCATTGTTCTTTGTTCCAATCAATATCCGTATTTCTTTAATTTATTCTCCGTAGATCTCCAGTCCTTGTCCACCTTTACAAAGGTTTCCATAAAGACTTTCTGATCAATGAATTTTTCAATTTCCTTGCGCGCCTCACGACCTATTTTCTTAAGCATTTCACCGCCTTTACCGATGATGATCCCTTTTTGAGAATCGCGCTCAACGATGATCAGTGCACGAATCCGTGTCAGATTAGGTTCTTCCTTATATTCTTCGATTTCCACCTGACAGCTGTAGGGTACTTCTTTTTCACAGAATAGAAAGATCTTCTCTCTTATGATCTCAGAGACAAAAAAACGCATGGGTCTGTCGGACAACTCTTCCTTATCGAAATAGGCAGGGCTTTCAGGCACAAGTTCCAGAATACGATTCCATACCGCTTCAACGTTGAAGTCGTGTAACGCGGAAACGGGATACACTTCGGCACTTGGCAATTGTTCTTGCCAATAAGCCATTCGTTCCTTCACTTTTTCCTGATCACTGAGATCGATCTTATTGATGAGGCAAATAACCGGAACACGGATCTTTTTGATCTTTTCCAGCGTTTCCTCATGATTCATCTTGTTTTCACGCGTGTCGGTAATGAAGATCAGTACGTCTGCATCCTTTAGGGAAGAGTTGACATACTCCATCATAGCTTCATGCAGCTTGTAAGCAGCGTTGACTACACCGGGAGTATCTGAAAAAACGATCTGATAATCTTCGTCATTAACGATTCCAAGGATCCTGTGGCGCGTGGTTTGTGCCTTG
>CAIYQV010000136.1 GCA_903928365.1 uncultured Flavobacteriia bacterium | reverse complement strand
ACTCGGTCAGACGGCAAAGTCTTTTGTCTTGAAGTCTTTTTACCCTGAGCATCGTCGAAGGGTTGTCTTGAAGTCTTTTTACCCTGAGCATCGTCGAAGGGTTGTCTTGAAGTCTTTTTACCCTGAGCATCGTCGAAGGGTTGTCTTGAAGTCCTAAAATCCTAATATCTTAGCATCTTAAAGTCCTCAAATCCTCCATTGAAAATAAAATTCATCTGCATCGGTAAAACCACCAAGCCCTTCCTCGAAACAGGGGAGGGGGAATATTTATCCCGGTTGAAGCATTATTGTTCGATCGAACGAATAGAGTTACCTGATATTCGCAATGCGAAAAACCTGAGTCGAGAACAGCTCAAAGAAGCAGAAGGGAAAGAGATCTTAAAACGCATTCTTCCGTCTGATCAATTGGTATTGCTGGATGAGCGAGGGAAAGAATTCTCTTCCGTTTCGTTTGCTTCACACCTCGAACAGCAAATGAATCAGTCTGTGAAGACCATCGTATTTGTAGTGGGAGGAGCTTTTGGTTTTTCAGACGAGATCTACCAGCGCGCGAATATGAAGATGAGCCTGTCCCGCATGACCTATTCCCACCAGATGGTGCGGATGATCTTTCTGGAACAATTGTATCGCGCCTTTACGATCATTCGTGGGGAGGGGTACCACCATGAGTGATTTTCAATTGACAATGAACAGTTTAACAATTGACAATTCCCCCGCCCCTAAAAATTATTTTTTTAATTGAATAATTGTCCATTGAATAATTGTCCATTGAATAATTGTCCATTGTCTTTTCGGTACAATATTTGTTAAATCCAAAACACCAAAAAAGTACTTATGAGTTTCTTATATGCTGTTTTAACTTCAATCGTTTTCGCGTTTACAGGTCAATCGGAGATTCCTTATGCGGGCGTGGAAAAAGCATTTGCTGCAGGAAATGCCGCTGAGGTTACAGCCATGGGGAAAGATAAGATGATGCTCAATGTACTTGGAAAGGAAGCAGTGTACAGTCAAAGCCAGGCGACCATGGTGCTTAAAGATTTCTTTACCAAGAAACCAGTAGTCAGTTTCAAGTTCATTTTCAAAGGAAAAGAAACACCCGAAGGATCCTACGCCATTGGTACGTACGAATCCAAAGGAGAATCTTTCAGGGTAACCATACAATTCAAGAAGATCAATTCCGATTATAAGATCGAGAGTTTGTCGATAGAGAAGTAGCACCTCACCCTTCGATTTCCCTCAGGGTGCCACCCTTCGAGTTCCCTCACCCTTCGAGATCCCTCAGGGTTCGGTTTTTTAAGTATAAATCTACAATACTTCAACTAGTCACTATATGTTGACAATATTGAGGTCTCCCTTTTGCACAGAACCAGTCTGAATAACAAGCGAAGTTGCGGAGCACGCAGCGCTGTTAGGTCAGCGGTGCCGTAGGCAGGTTCCTTGCAAAAGAGGGAAGGGTTTTGCTACTTTTGACCTCAAAAGTAGATAAGAATTATGGGAAAATTCAGTGACATCGTCAAGTCAGAAACACCAACTTTGGTTGATTTTTATGCCACTTGGTGTGGACCATGCAAAACAATGGCGCCTGTACTTGAACAATTAAAAGATCAAATGGGTTCCAAAGTCAGGGTGTTAAAGATCGATGTAGATAAGAACCAGGAAGTCGCCGAAAAATTTAAGATCCGTGGGGTGCCAACTTTTATTCTGTTTAAATCCGGTGAGATCCTCTGGCGACAGAGCGGCGTGATCGAATTGAAAACCCTCAAAGAGAAGATAAACGCTTGTATTTAGTTAATCTTCTATATTGATAACAACCCACTTTTACACAGAACCATGTTGCAAGCCAAGCGGCGATGCGTAGGGAAGGATTGTCAACGGTGCCGGAGGCAGGTTCCTTGTAAAAGATTTTAATCTGTTATCTCAACTAGACTATTTTCCTTTAATAGTTCCAATGCTTGAGATAATCTTGATGAAAAAAGTTCTTTCAAGTAACTATTCGATGTATTACCGCAAGTAAGCCAAATTATTTTTGGAGGAGGGCCAAAACGATCAAGAAGTTTTATAAAATCTTCATCTTTTGTGATGATAATCAGGTCATTTTCTCTTGCGTAGCTGAAAATTTCCGAGTCATTCGATCTTGTCATTCCTAGGTAAGAGGCTGAAACAGTATCAATTTTAATATGTTCGGTAATCCGAATGGCCAAATGAGGAGAAAGTTGCGCATCTAAAAATATCATGCTGCTTTAATCACGGGATGATCGATTTTACTTGCAGCATATAACAAACAAGCTTGTATATCCGCCGCCTCAAGATCAGGAAAGTCTTTTAGAATGTTTATTTGAGAAACATTATTAGCAAGTAGACTTAATACATCACTGACACGAATTCTCATTCCTCTAATACACGGTTTTCCACCACATTTTTCTGCGTCAAATGTAATCCTAGATAGAATATTTGTTTCCATTTCTGTTAGTCTAACGTAAAATTAATAAAACGAACTGAAATTCTACAGTTATTTCTACAGACCCCTAAATTCAACGAAAATTTACAATTTGAAATAGACTATTCCTTATCCGAAATATCCAATTCCAAATCACGAATTCCTAAACACTTGCACAAGTACATTCAAAATTCTACTTTTGCGCCCGACAAAATTTTATACAAAAATTAACTTTATGGAGTCAATGATGATTTATGTGCCGATAGTAATGGCAGTGATCGGTCTACTTTTCATGTGGATTAAAAGATCTTGGGTACTTAAACAAGATGCTGGAGATGGAAAAATGAAAGAAATTTCTGATTACATCTACGAAGGAGCACTTGCTTTTTTGAAAGCTGAGTACCGACTACTGGCAATTTTCGTGCTTATTGCGAGTGTTGTTCTAGCCGGAATTACTTTTTTACCGGGTGTGAAAACGCATTTATTAATAATCGTTGCGTTCGTATTCGGAGCTGTATTTTCCGCGTTGGCAGGTAATATGGGGATGAAGATCGCTACGAAAACGAACGTAAGAACAACTCAGGCTGCTCGTACAAGCTTACCGCAAGCATTGAAAGTTTCTTTCGGAGGTGGTACTGTAATGGGTCTTGGTGTTGCTGGTCTAGCTGTTCTTGGTTTGACTGCATTCTTCATCATCTTCTTCCAGATTTTCATGAATGGTCGTTGGACGAATACAGAAGATATGACGATCGTATTGGAAACATTGGCTGGATTCTCTCTTGGAGCTGAATCGATTGCATTGTTTGCACGTGTTGGTGGTGGTATTTATACGAAAGCAGCTGACGTCGGTGCTGACCTTGTTGGTAAAGTTGAAGCTGGTATTCCTGAAGATGATCCACGTAACCCTGCCACCATTGCAGATAACGTAGGTGATAACGTAGGAGACGTTGCTGGTATGGGGGCTGACTTGTTCGGTTCGTATGTTGCAACTGTATTGGCTGCGATGGTTCTTGGTAACTACGTGATCAAAGACAACGGAGGTGCTATCGAAGATGCATTCAATGGTATCGGACCGATCTTATTGCCAATGGCAATTGCAGGATTCGGAATTCTTTTCTCTATCATTGGAACAATGTTGGTGAAAATCACTAGCAACGAAGCGAAAGAAGCGCAAGTTCAAAAAGCATTGAACATTGGTAACTGGGTATCGATCATTTTGACTGCAGCTGCATGTTTTGCGTTGGTTCAATTTATGCTTCCTGCTAAAATGAATATGGACTTCTTTGGAGAAGGTTCAAAAGAGATCTCTTCCATGCGTGTGTTTTATGCAACGATCATCGGATTGATAGTTGGTGGTGCAATTTCTTCAGTTACGGAATACTATACAGGATTGGGTACAAAACCAGTTTTGAAGATCGTTCAGAAATCTTCGACAGGAGCAGGAACGAACGTGATTGCTGGTTTAGCTACCGGGATGATCTCTACATTCCCTACAGTTCTTTTGTTCGGTGGTGCGATCTGGGGTTCTTATGCATTGGCAGGTTTCTACGGTGTTGCTTTGGCAGCGTCTGCAATGATGGCGACTACAGCCATGCAATTGGCGATCGATGCTTTCGGACCGATCTCGGATAACGCAGGTGGTATCGCTGAAATGAGTGAATTGCCGAAAGAAGTTCGTACACGTACAGATATTTTGGATTCAGTAGGTAACACTACTGCTGCAACAGGAAAAGGATTTGCGATCGCTTCGGCAGCATTGACTTCACTCGCGTTGTTTGCAGCTTATGTAACATTTACTGGAATTGATGGAATTAACATCTTCAAGGCTCCGGTATTGGCGATGTTATTCATCGGTGGAATGATTCCTGTTGTCTTCTCTGCTTTGGCGATGAATTCAGTAGGTAAAGCGGCAATGGACATGGTGTACGAAGTGCGTCGTCAGTTCCGTGAGATCCCAGGAATCATGGAAGGTACAGGAAAACCAGAATACGGTAAATGTGTTGAGATTTCTACGAAAGCTGCATTGCGTGAAATGATGTTGCCGGGTATCCTGACAATTGGTTTCCCTATCGCGATCGTATTGTTGGGTAAATTGGTGTACAGCACAGACAATATGTTGATCGCTGAGATGTTAGGAGGTTATATGGCTGGTGTAACAGTATCTGGTGTACTTTGGGCAGTGTTCCAAAACAACGCGGGTGGTGCTTGGGACAACGCTAAGAAATCATTCGAAGCAGGTGTTGAGATTAACGGTGAAATGACGTACAAAGGTTCTGATGCGCATAAGGCGGCAGTAACAGGAGATACAGTTGGTGATCCATTCAAAGATACTTCTGGTCCATCAATGAATATCTTGATCAAATTAACATGTTTGATCGGTTTGGTGATCGCTCCGATCTTGGGTAGCGGAACTGAAGGAAGTAAAGAAGGACATGGAAAATGTGGAATGGAGCAGTGCGAAGGCAAAATGGAATGTCACAAAGACATGAAATCTTGCCACGGTGAAATGGGTTCGTGCAAAGGCGATAAAAAAGGATGTCATGGTGAGGCAGCATGTGAAGGTGAAAAGAACGGTGCTTACATGGTGGGTCCGTGTGATGTGCGTGAGTGTGCCAACATGACCAAAGAAGAATGTGCTAAAATGTGCGACGAAAAAGGATGTACTCCTGAAGAAAAGGAAACATGCCTTGCGCATTGTAAGAAATAATTAATCTTCAATAAAGAAAGGGATGCTACGGTGTCCCTTTTTTTTGATCAAGGCTTGCGCTGAGCTTGCCGAAGTGAAAAAGGAGTAAAGAACATCCTTCGACGGGCTAAGGAGCCGGAACAAGGAACAAAGAATAAGAAGCAAAGAATAGAAATCTT
>CAIYQV010000135.1 GCA_903928365.1 uncultured Flavobacteriia bacterium | reverse complement strand
CGTCCATTGTAAAATTGTCAATTGTCAATTGATTATTTCTACTTTTAAAAAAACATTCATTTCATGGCAATCAACACCAAATTATTGAAGGAAATCTGCACCGTACCGGGTGCACCGGGATTCGAAAAACAGATCCGCGAACTGGTTATTAAAGAACTGAAAGGCCTATGTGATGAACTTGAACTCGACAATATGGGGAATGTTTACGCCATCCGACGCGGGACCAAACCAGAAGCCGAACGCAAACGCGTGATGGTGGGCGCACACATGGATGAGATCGGTTTTATCGTGACACATATCGATGACAAAGGATTCATCAGATTTACCACATTGGGTGGTTTTGATCCGAAAACACTCACCGCGCAACGTGTGATCGTGCATGGTAAAAAAGACGTGATCGGCGTGATGGCCTCCAAACCTATACATGTGATGACGCCTGCTGAACGGGACAAGCCGGCAAAGATCTCTGACTTCTTCATCGATACCGGATTGGAAGCGAAGGAAGTAAAAAAACTCGTTCGCATAGGAGATCCTGTTACACGTGAGCGCGAATTTATTGAAATGGGTAAATGTGTGAATGGCAAATCGCTTGACAACCGCCTGGCTGTTTTTATACTGATCGAAACATTGCGCCAATTGAAGGGAAAGAAACTCCCTTACGATGTGTATGGCGTATTTACAGTGCAGGAAGAAGTGGGTATTCGTGGAGCAAATGTCTCGGCACTTCGAGTCAATCCTGATTTCGGTTTTGGACTCGATACGACCATTGCCTTTGACCTTCCGGGAGCAGCTGCACATGAAATGATCACAAAACTCGGAGAGGGAACAGCCATCAAGATCATGGATGCCTCAACGATCTGCGATTACCGCATGGTGGAATTCATGAAGAAAACTGCCGACAAACACAAAATCAAATGGCAACCTGAGATACTTACCGCTGGAGGAACAGATACCGCAGGTATCCAGCGCATGACCGAAGGTGGATCCATTGCAGGGGCGGTTTCCATTCCAACCCGCCATTTGCACCAGGTCATCGAAATGGCTCATAAAGAGGACATTAAAGGTAGTATTGAATTGCTTACTGCATGTGTCTCGGAGTTGGATCAGCACGACTGGAAGTTTTAGGTCAAAATACCCAAAAAAAGGTATTGCCCCTTATTTAGACTGATTCTAAGTTTGCAGCATAAATTTAGAGTTATGCGTTTACGTCTTTTAATCTGTCTTTCTGTGCTATGCTCAAGTGCAGCATATTCCCAGGTATTAACAAAAGAAGATTCTCTTGCGGCAGGTTTGATCGCATCCAATAATGCAACCGTTGTCTCAGGATACGGTAATGCGAGGTATGAAGCCAACACAGACAACGGACAAGCAACAGTGAACCTTGACCGCATAGTTCTTTTCGTGGGCCATAAATTCAATAAAAAAGTTTCTTTCTTCTCTGAGCTTGAACTGGAAGATGCGAAGATAGAAGGTGGTTCTCCGTCCGGGGAGATTTCCATGGAGCAGGCTTTCATTAAGATGAATTATAACAAAAACAATTATTTCGTTGCCGGCCTTTTCATTCCGAGAATTGGGATCATCAATGAAAACCACCTCCCAACCACCTTCAGCAGCAATAGAAGACCTTTTGTAGAAAAATATGTTATCCCTGCGACATGGAGAGAATTAGGTATTGGTTACTACGGCACCAGTGCACGTATCGCAGGCTTGAATTACACGCTTGCTTTACTGAATGGGTTGAACTGTGCCTCATTTGAAAATGGCGAGGCTATCCGTGGCGGACGTTTTGAGGGCAAAGATGCTTCTGCTTCTGCGTTAGCACTAACAGGTTCTCTCTTACATTACTATAAGAATTTAAGAACGCAAGTTTCTGCATACTATGGCGGATCTGCAGGAATTTCCAATCAGGATGCCCGCAACCTGAATCTAAAAAACGGGGTTTTCGGAACTCCGGTAGGCTTGTATGAAGCAAATGTGCAATACACTGCTCAACACCTGCACCTCAAAGCACTTGGATGTCTGATCCAAATTAAAGATGCCTCAAAGATCAATAACGCCTTTGGAAACGATACCCCGGAGCAAGTATTTGGAGGGTATGCAGAAGCAGGCTACAAGTTCACAACCAAAAAAGAAACCGCCTGGATGCTTTTTTCACGCTATGAATACATGGATCTTAATCAAAAAGTACCGGATAATACCATGCGTTCCAATACACTTAATCGTCAGTACATTGTTTCAGGTATTACTTACCAGCCAGCACCGGGCGTTTTGATCAAATTGGATCATACCTATCAGGTGGACGCTGACCAAAACAAGGCAAATTACCTTAACTTTGGGATCGGTTACAGCTTTTAATGGATCCCAACAGACGTGAATTTCTAAAAAATGCATGTGGCATGTGCGGCGCGCTTGTCGGGATTGGGATTGTACTACCATCGTTATCTAGTTGTTCCACACTAGCAAGTATCCAAACCAATATAACGTCGGGAACTGTGGCTGTGCCCAAAGAAAAGTTTACTCCTGAAAGCAAGGTTGTCTTGATCAAAAATGCTGCAGCAGAATTCGACATCGCAGTTATCGAGATAAGCCCTGAGACCTACAAAGCCTTCTACATGGAATGCAGTCACGAATCTACCGGGCTGGTAGCTACAAAAAGTGGTTTCTTCTGCAATGCACACGGAAGTTCATTTACGTTAGAAGGAAAAGTGAAGACCCCTCCTGCTACAAAAGATTTGAAAGCATTACCTGTCTTGGTGGAGTCAAACGAGGTGATCGTAACGATCTAAAGCTGATCCATACTCATTTTACGCAACTTCGGAGCGAGTCGTGCGGTAAGTATCACCACAACTATTGTCAGGATTCCTCCCAAAATGATGGAAGGTTTTAATCCAAAAGCCCTCGCCGTTGCACCGGATTCAAAAGCACCGATTTCATTCGATGATCCGATAAAGATCCCGTTCACGGCAGATACCCGCCCTCGCATGTGATCCGGTGTCGCCAATTGCAGTACCGTATGTCGGATCACCACACTTACATTATCAAAGGCGCCGGTCAGGAATAAACAGATAAAAGCCATATAAAAGTTGGTTGATAATCCAAAAAGGATGGTTGCCAAACCAAACGCTCCAACCGCTAAAAATAGATTTCTTCCCGCATTTTTCTGTGGTGGACGATAGGCAATGATAAAAGCCATGATCACGGCACCAATTGCCGGAGCCGCTCGCAAAAATCCCAGTTCCACTGCACCTGCATGCAATACCTTGTCAGCGAATGCGGGAAGCAAGGCCACTGCCCCACCAAACAATACCGCAAAAAGATCGAGTGAAAGAGCCCCGAGAACGATTTGATTCTTGAAGACGAACTTCACCCCTGAGGTAAGACTGTCGAGTAAGGATTCGCCTTGTTGCTTAGCAGGAACAGGTCGCGAGGCAATGAATAGGAAGGCGATGAATGAAAGAACGATAAAACTAATATCAACAGCATATGCCGAAGTATAATTCACCGCTATCACCAATCCTGCAACCGAAGGACCTAGAATGGAAGCGCTGTGCCAGATCGTACTATTCCAAGTCGCCGCATTGGTATATAATTCTCTCGGAATGATCTGTGCCATGAACGAAGGAAACGCTGCGGACAAAAATCCACGTATGATTCCAACCAGAATGATCATGGCAAAGATGGGCGAAGTGCCAAATTGCGCGATGACCTTACTTGAATCAAAGGTGAACCAAAGCAATACTGCGGTGACGAGAATGTAACAAAACGTGCAGAAAAGTATAATGCGTTTTCGATTGAAAGAATCCGCCACATGCCCGGAGAAAAAAGAAACAATGATAAACGGAATGGCCTCCGCCAACCCAATCATTCCTAAAGCAAGCACATCCTTTGTGAGGTCATAGACCTGCCATCCCACAATGACGCTTTGCATCTGAATACCCATCGTCAGAAAAAAACGATTGGCCAGATAAAACCTATATTCTTTTAGTCGTAACGCCGCAAAGGGATCGTGACCTTCCTTTTTCATGAAGGGTGAGAGTTGTTATTTATCAAGCACCTTAGGAATTCGGAAATAATCCGAGTCCTTTTTCGGAGCGTTGTGTAAAGCTTCTTTTTGACTGATCATCACCTGAGCCACATCCTCCCTCAAACGATTGACCTCATCAGACATGAAGATCAGTGGTTCCACATTCTCTGTGTCCAGCTCATTTAACCGATCCATGAACGTAATGATGTTTTCCATGTCCGTTCGAATTGCTGCTTTGTCGTCTCCCTCAAACTCGAGTCTCGCAAGATGCGCAATGTGATCTACTATTTCCTCGGTGATCTTCATGGTGCAAAGTTAGGATTTTATTATATTATGCATTCGCTAAGTGGGGATGCTCAGCCAAAATGGGCTCATTGATTAACGTAAAACAATGTTCTGAAAGTGCTCGTTCTGAGAGATCAGCCACTGTCTTCTGATCCACAAATTGGTGTATATATACCCTAAAAATACCCGGCCTGGCAGGCCCTAACAACTGTTCGGGATCCGAAAAAAGCGCATAGTTATTTGTAAACGTGTCGGGAACGATCGGCAGCTGCATTTCCTTGGCAAGCTTAAACGCGCCCGATTTAAAAGAAATCATTTTGGGATTGTCCTCATCAGGAATGGTGCCTTCCGGAAAAATAACGATCGACCAACCTTCTTCTATTGCCTTTTTTGCCATCCCAAAGGATTTTGCCGCCTTAGCCCTGTCTTTTCGGTGTACCGGAATATTCAAATTTTTGAAGTACGTACGCAAAATGGGATATCCTAAAATTTCACTTTTCCCGAGAAACAAAAAGGGATGATCCGGCAATAAGGAATGCATGAAGAAAATGTCGAGATACGAAGAATGGTTGGCAATAATGATGTAAGGGCCATTTGGTCGAGGTGAGTCCAGCATTTTCCGTGAGGGATAGAAACAAAAGAGCCTCATACACCAGCTCCAGAAAACAAAAAGTTTGAAACTGACCTTCTTCCAGGAACTGCGTAGCAACAAAACATAAAAGAAAGGGTAAAGTACCAAGGCGAAAATGACAAAGATGATTCCTACGTACAACTTCCACAAAAGTGATAAAACACCCTTCAACTCCTTCATGTCCTAAAATTACGCAAATCTTCGGCTGAAAAATTAACTAATTTCGCATGCAAAACGAACGCATGGCACGCATCTTAACAGGAGTACAAAGTACAGGCACACCTCACCTTGGCAACATCCTCGGGGCCATTCAACCCGCCATCGATCTGGCAAACGACCCAGCCAATGAATCCTTCTTGTTCATTGCCGATATGCACTCGCTTACTCAGATCAAAAATGGCGCGGAACTGAGAGAGAACACCTACAGTACAGCGGCAACCTGGCTCGCGTGCGGGCTAGACATTCAACGCGTGGTGTTTTACCGTCAAAGTGACGTTCCTGAAACGGCTGAATTGGCGTGGTATCTCAGTTGTTATTTTCCGTACCAGCGCTTAACCCTTGCCCATTCTTTCAAGGACAAAGCCGACAGACTGGAAGATGTGAATGCAGGATTATTCACTTATCCGATGCTCATGGCCGCAGATATCTTGCTTTACGATGCGGAGATCGTCCCCGTGGGAAAAGACCAGTTGCAACACGTTGAAATGACTCGCGACGTCGCATCCCGATTCAATCACCAGATGGGAGAAACCTTTGTCCTTCCGGACTCAAAGATCAGCGAGGAAACGATGTATATCAAAGGAACAGATGGTCAGAAAATGAGCAAATCGAGAGATAATTTCATCACCATTTTCCTTCCCGAAAAGGCGTTGCGCAAACAGGTCATGTCAATCGTTACGGACAGTAAGGAACTGGAAGAGCCAAAAGACCCGTCGACTTGTAATGTATTTGCCTTATATGAATTGCTCGCAAACAATGAGCAACTGGAGGAAATGCGCAAGAATTACCTTGGTGGAAATTACGGTTATGGGCATGCTAAACAAGCACTATTCGAGCTCATTTTGAATAAATACAGTGCGGAAAGAACGCGTTATGATGAACTTATGTCTAACAAGACGATCATCGATGAAGCTTTGAAAATGGGTGCTGAGCGTGCCAAAGAAACAGCAACTGCTGTTTTGAAGCGTGTTAGAGAAAAATGCGGCTACTAAAGAAGTAATTCTTTCTAAAATATTATTTCGTTATATTTGTTACTACTGCAAAAATAAATTCCATGAACAGATTCCTTGTTTACCTGTCTTTTCTAACGTTAATCGTAAGCTCCTGTGGTGGTGGGGACAATTCCCCTAAAGTGGCTGTCGGAGGGAAATACTATGGCGGTGTATTTAAATTTATGTCGGCAGAAAAAGTGAATAATCTATTGACCATTTCCTCGGTCGACGTGTATTCACAGCGATTGAATGGTCAGATCTATGAGTCATTGCTGAAATTGGATATGGAAACGATGAAGGTAATCCCCGGAATCGCCGAATCCTACACAGTCAGCAAAGACGCTAAAACGTTCACTTTCAAGATTCGAAAAGGAGTTTATTTCCACGATGACGACTGTTTTGGTGGCAGCGGACGTGAACTTACTCCTGAAGACGTGAAATTTACGCTTGAGCTGGCTTGTTCTGGATTAAAAGAGAACAAGATGGCCTATCTTCTGGTAGACCGCATTGAAGGGGCAAGAGATTTTCAGGCTCGTTCCAAAACAAAATTACCATCCACGGGGATTAGCGGTGTGAAAGTGAAGGACGATCACACGATTGAAATAAAATTGGTTCAACCGTTCATTGGCTTTGATAAAATCCTATGTCATTCGAACATGGGCATCCTTGCGAAGGAAGCCTATGAAAAATATGGAAAAGACTTGGGTAAGCACCCTGTAGGTACCGGTCCGTTCATGTTAGAAAAAATGGATCAGAACGGAATCAGTTTAAAGCGAAATCCGCATTACTGGAAAAAAGATGAGTTCGGTAATCAATTACCTTTTCTTGACAGAGTTGAAATGACCTATGTAAAAGACAAGCGAAGTGAGTTGATGGCCTTCAGAAAAAAACAGATCGATATCGTTCTGGAAATTCCTGTAGACGAAATCGAAAACATCCTAGGCAGTTTGAAGGAGGCGCAAGCGGGAATGAATGTGAAACATCGCGTAGAGTCTAAACCAAGTATGAGTATGAATTATGTGGCCTTTGCCTGCGAAAGTGACGAATTCAAAGACCAAAGGGTACGAACCGCCTTTAATATGGCTGTGGACCGCAAAGAGATCGTAAATCAGTTGCTCATGGGAGAAGGCTGGGCAGCAGAGCATGGTTTCGTTCCATCCATTGATAAT
>CAIYQV010000134.1 GCA_903928365.1 uncultured Flavobacteriia bacterium | reverse complement strand
TTAAATGGCGTGGAAGTATGGACGCGTTTGATTGGAGATTTCAATGCCTATAATCTGCTGGCAGTATATGCTGTAAGTCAACTTTTAGGAGATGAATCAACGGAAGTTATGACCGCATTGAGTCAGCTGGAATCTGTGGAAGGACGGTTCCAATACCTGAAGAGTGAAGGCGGTATCACTGCGATCGTTGATTACGCGCATACACCTGATGCATTGGAGAATGTGTTGAAAACCATTGCCAATATCCGCACGAAGAATGAAACCGTGATTACTCTGGTGGGTTGCGGTGGCGATCGAGATCGTGCAAAAAGACCTCAGATGGCGGAGATTGCCTGCGAGATGAGCGATAAGGTAATTCTTACTTCCGACAATCCACGCAGCGAAGATCCGATGGATATACTTAAGGAAATGGAAGCAGGTGTACCCGGTCAACATTTCAAAAAAGTATTGAGTATTGTCGATCGTGCTCAGGCTATTAAAACGGCTGTTTCATTGGCAGAAAAAGGCGATATCATACTTATTGCCGGAAAGGGGCATGAAAAATACCAGGAGATCAAAGGTGTGAAACACGATTTTGATGACCTGCAGATCACACGTGAAATGTTTCATAAACTCGAGAAATAATGTTGTACTATCTTTTTGATTATCTGGACAAATTGAACTTCCCTGGTGCGGGTCTGTTCCAGTTCATTTCTTTCAGGGCTGCGATGGCTTTGATCACCTCTCTGATCGTGTCGATTTTCTTTGGTAAGAAGATCATCAACTTACTCCGCAAACAGCAGATCGGTGAAACGGTTCGCGACCTTGGTTTAGCAGGTCAGATAGAGAAATCCGGCACACCTACGATGGGTGGGATCATCATTCTGAGTGCGATCTTGATTCCGACCCTCTTGTTTGCCAAATTGCATAACATCTACGTGATCACCATGTTGCTTGCTACTGTTTGGTTGGGAGTAATTGGTTTTCTGGATGATTACATCAAGGTGTTCAAGAAGAATAAAGAAGGATTGGCAGGAAAGTCGAAAGTGGTGGGTCAGATCGGTGTTGGTTTGATCGTAGGCTGTATCCTCTATTTCTCTAATGACGTGACTGTCCACAAGCGTGTACCGGCCGATTACAAACTTCAGGCGGAAGAAGAATTTGTGACGCATCAGCATTTGAATGATGGAGATGTGGAATATAAGTGGATCAAAACAGATGACATGACGACCACGATTCCTTTCATCAAAGGAAATGAGTTCAACTACAACTGGTTGATAGGTGACTCTAACAAATCCTACGGTTGGATGCTTTTCATTCCGATTGTGATCTTTATTGTGATCGCTGTTTCCAATGGGGCAAATATGACCGATGGGTTGGATGGTCTGGCTACCGGTTCGTCCGCAATTATTGGTTTGGCGCTAGCCATTTTAGCTTATGTAAGTTCCAATGCACGTTTTGCGGATTACCTGAATGTCATGTACATACCATTGGCAGAAGAGCTGGTGATCTTCATCGCTGCCTTTGTAGGTGCATGTATCGGATTTATGTGGTATAATTCCTTTCCTGCTCAGGTCTTCATGGGCGATACAGGCAGTTTAGCATTGGGTGGGATCATTGCGGTATTTGCTATTTCGATACGAAAAGAGCTGTTGATTCCCGTATTGTGCGGAATCTTCCTGATTGAAAATTTATCTGTCATTCTTCAAGTAGGATACTTTAAGTATTCAAAACGACGATTCGGTGAAGGGAAACGCATTTTCCTTATGGCCCCATTGCACCACCATTACCAGAAGAAAGGATTGCATGAGGCAAAGATCGTATCCCGTTTCTGGATCGTAGGAGTGCTTCTTGCTGTTGTAACCATCGTAACGCTGAAAATGAGATAACGTGAAGCCAACCGGAACACATATCGTTATTCTGGGCGCCGGCGAAAGCGGAGTAGGTGCAGCCATCCTGGCATTGAAGGAAGGATGGGAGGTTTTTGTTTCTGACTTTGGAGAGATCAAGGAAGAATACAAGAATGAGTTGCAGCAGCGTGGAATTTCTTTTGAAGAGGAAGGACATTCCTTGGAGCAGATCCTGAAAGCGGATGTGGTTGTGAAATCTCCCGGGATTCCCGATAAAGCACCCGTGATGAAAGCGATTCTGGAAAAAGGCATCCGTGTGATCTCTGAGATCGAATTTGGTGGCTATTACAATACTGCAAAAACGATCTGCATCACTGGAAGCAATGGAAAGACGACTACCACCATGCTTACGCATCACATTCTGAAAAAAGCGGGGGTCAAAGTGGGATTAGCCGGCAATGTCGGAAAGAGCTTTGCCCGTCAGGTTGCTGAGTC
>CAIYQV010000133.1 GCA_903928365.1 uncultured Flavobacteriia bacterium | reverse complement strand
GGGAGAAGAGAGTCTTTTTCGTGGTTTCTTTGGTTGAGGATCTGAAAATGTGAGCCAGATCTCATCCACCTCGTTCTCGGCAAAATAATCACAAATGAAATCGATCCTGGTTCGGAGAAACGCCACATTAGTCATTTTCGTTTCAAGTGCTTCCTTGGCTCCGATGAACATCCTTGCCCCTTTTATATCTACACCGATAAAGTTCTTTTCCGGAAAATGCTTTGCCAATCCAACAGAATATTCTCCTTTTCCACAACCCAATTCCAGTACAATGGGTCCGTCATTTTTAAAATACTGTTCCCTCCACTTGCCTTTCATGGCAAACTCATGGTTTACAGCTGGCTGAAACACATTGTCAAACTCCTGCATTAAAGCAAATCGGCGTAATTTATCTTTTCCCATTCAACATCATTTCTGCGTGTACAGTTCAATTTCGTAACCCGTATGTTTTCGGATATTGATTACCTGTCCTCCATCGAACAGGAGGTACTGCCCTTTAATCCCCTGCAAAACACCTCTGATCTCCGGTGATTTATCCAAACTTAAACTCGTCACTTTTAGTGGAAACTCAACAACGGGGTATCTCAGTTCAATTACTTCATCTTTTTCCGAAAAATACTGCTGCAAATCTGCTGGAAGCTGATCGTGAAGTGTCCACTTCTCTTCCAAGAGATCGATGGAATGATCAATATCATTTTTCAGCATTCGTTGCCAATTGGTCTTATCTGTAAAAAATGATTTCAGTGCAACTTCAAGCAGCCCTGCTTCATAACGATTTGGCGTTTCAGCAAGAATAATTGCTGATGCAGCTCCCTGATCAATCCACCGGGTTGGGATTTGAGCAGATCGTGTAACACCCACCTTCACAGTATCGGAGGCTGCCAGATAAACGATGTGGGGCACATTATGATGGTTCTGCTCCCATTCGGGATCTCTGCCTTGTCCAAGATGTGCTCTGCACAATTCCGGGCGTATAATGCATTCGGCCGCTTCTGGTGCTGTGGTAAAACAAGGATAACAAAATCCTTCCCCGAAAGACTTCTTCGTGGACTTTCCGCAAGACTGACAAAAGATCTTCCCAGTCCAACGGATCGTTACCTCCGTCCCAATGAAGGCACTGATAGGCAACTCCTCATTTAGCGACATATGATACCTCACTTCCTGATCAAGGGAAGTTTTCATTTTCTGAAGAATACCTGAATACATGATTACTCCGGCAGGATCTGCATTTTATCGGCAAAATGGTAGCAATAATCCCTCAAATCCTCACAAATGAGGTGTTCTCCGGTAGCACGTTCAAAGGTGTCTGCCATGGTAAGCAATGTCTGATGAAAGAACTGCTTCATTTCCTCCACAGACATGTCTTTGGTCCAAAGATCAATCTTCATGGTATTATTGTTTTTAGGATCCCATAGTGACAAAAGCATTGCCTTTGCCGCAGCATCCGATACATCTCCATCCTGAGCAGACCATTTCATAGCAATCGGGAGGTTGTTTTCATTCAGTCCAACCTTTACATTAATTTCAGATGTTTTTACGATCTTTTCTTCCATATCAGTCAATTTCATATTCTACGAGAATATCGCTATAGGAGGTTTTCATCAATTCCTCCAAAGTAACATCTCTAATTTCCATGTATTTAAGAATAATACGGTAACCAAGGAACTGTCCAAGGCGATCAGGACCTTTTTCGGGCAGGCCGGGTGTGAATGGTCCTTCACCCAATAAATTCTTCGTATTTAATTCATCAATTTTGAAAAGCATGTCCTCGTCCACAAGGTATTTCCAGAGAGCCTGTTCATTTTCAACAGCCCATTCATATTGTTTCGGATCATAACGCAACACAAAGGCGGGATCTTTATCAGGAAAAGCGGCTTCCGTTGCATAAAGAGCCTTCCCCCAACGAACGATCTTTTCAGCAAGGTTGCCATCTTCCTCTTCTACCAAATGAGTGGTTACCCAAGAAGTTATCACATCACGAGGAATGTACATTTCTTTCATTGCCTTCTTTTCCCAATCAGGAAAAGACTGATATGGTAATTGTTTCACCACATCCGTTTCCGCTCCGAGGTACCTTTCCAAACCGACACCGATCTCTCGTTCGGTACTAAATACGTTAGACGTAAATAAGGAATTCATAAAAACAACCTTTTCAGGCAATTTCAATTTTGGGAAATGCACTTTTAAATGCTGAAAGCCAGATTCGATTTCCTTGATCTTGTTATCCATTTTTGAAAAACGCTGACCAATTCTGCGCTCTAATTGTTGCACATATGGGTCAGCCATGAACAAGCTCATTCCCTGCACAAAAGCGGAATCTGAATTATTGGGCAATTTGATGCAATAGCCTATCTCATAGGCATAAATATCTCCCAATTCAGATATACATTGCTTATTCAGCGAGGCAAGATCATTTGGTGCTGTATGGACCATCAAAGAATCCAGATTAACATACGAAATACCCGTCTTTACACCACTTGCATCCACTTTCAATGGGTCGTTAGAACATCCCACCAATAAACAGACTACCAAAACACACGTAAAAACGCTTTTAGGACTCATTAGAATTCGCTAATATTGTGGTTCAAAATTAATGAATTAAATGTTCCTCAAGGAACCTCAACAATTATACGGATCTAAATCATGAAAACGTTATTCTCTCTACTCATAATCACTTTTTTACCAATCTTGTCGTTTGCTCAAGACGCGGCAAGTAAAAATGTTCAGGCAGGACTCGTATTTGGAAGTGGCTTAAACTTTCAGGAATTGAGAACAGATTATTTCAATAGTGGAGGAGCTGGCACGGACTTGACGGTTGGAATGAATTTCAACTTTAATTTCACGGAGACGATCGGCTTATGCACCGGCGCTGAATTTGATTTCAGCCATACGCATTATGATGTCGACAGTACCTTCAGCACCATATTTTACCACTATTCTGACAAACAAATCATTCAGAAAAGAGATTATTCTTCTTCTCAATCTTATGGAACATTTTTATTAAGGTCCCGAACAGATAAGTCGATCTACCTGACCATTCCTACTATGTTCCTTTTCAGAACAAAATTCATCGGATATTTCAGGTATTTTGGAAAATTCGGGTTAAAGAACAGTTTTCTATTGAAGACCGAAAGTTTTGATGAAGGGATTGACTTCGGGACCAACTCTATTACTGGCACAGCGATCAACACTGATGCGAACAAAGATAATATGACCACCAAGGGGAACATGTTCTTCTACAAAGGCGCAATAGGTATTGCAGGTGGAGCAGAATGGAATTTTTCAGGTAGCACTTCTCTGGTCGGTGAACTGGGATATTACTATGGCATCACACCTCTTTATTGGGAGCGTGACACAGATAACGAGAAACTATCTCTTTTCACAAGCGGATTCAATAACGGCAAAGGAAATGACGTGTACAATCCGATCAAGGCGCGTCAGAGCCAATTGATGCTTAAAGTCTCCATTCTGTTCTAAATTTTTAACTTCTGATCGTGAACTGTAACGCCGTTGAAGCACATATTGTACGGTGGCTGTCTGACTACTTGAATCAAAGTCCGCTTGAAGGATTTGTAGTTGGCATTTCAGGTGGAATCG
>CAIYQV010000132.1 GCA_903928365.1 uncultured Flavobacteriia bacterium | reverse complement strand
CGGAAGAATTCCCTGTTTTTCCAACCGTGTTCTGGAAGGCTCAAAGATCTCATCATCGGATCCTGTAACGCTTACTCCTTTTCGACTCAATGCGATAGCAAGATTATGCATAGCACTTCCGCCAATTGCAATAAAATGGACTTTCATGGTCTTTTCTTTTCCCATTTAATAAGTAATTTGAAGAGATCTATACCTGCAGGCAAGATCAATAATATCGTTCCCAAATCTGTAACAATGTTCCACACGGATAAATGCTCCTGATCAGCGAAGGTTACCGGAATCATGATCGACAGTAACCCGAAATAATACATCCAGTCCCACCATTGTCCAACAATATTCAACCTCCGCGAAAGCATTTGCAAAGCGATGTAAACTAATCCGGAAAAAATCAGCCACATTGGAATTCTTCGAATGGAAGCCAATGAATCAAATTTCCAGAAATAAAGAGCTATCAGTATTCCAATAAGGCACTTGATCGGAAGAATAAGATATAACCAATTTCGGTTCAAGAACGGATTTTTGGTGAAATTACGTTAATAATTCACTTCGATCTGTTCACTGAGAATGATTTACTGACAATGCATTTTGAAAAACCGATCAATAGTGTTTCTGCAGATGAGGACCTTGTGTTTCACGCTGCCAAACCATCTCTGTCGTAGGTTGTCCATTTTTAGTGTAGGTAATCGCCTGCAACGTTTGTGTGCGTACGTAGACATCACCATGTCCTTCCTTCACCACAATTCTTCGAGTGATTACGGAAGTCATTAAACCTTTTTCATCACTTTGCGTGAAAGATTCCTGACTCACCCCTTCAGGATATTCCTTTCCTAAGGAATTGGCCAACTTCACTTTATCCGTTTTTTTAGCTTCAACAGAAGTAAGTTTATCTTGATTTGAAAGATTTTTATTCTTGTTAGACTCTACCATGCCTGCATTTCCTGCATCGATCGCTTTTGTTGCATCACCAATTTTCTGGTTGAATCCAGTTTGATTTTTATTATCATTCACAAGGTTGTCCTGAACATTACCTGAAATCGTTTCCACCTTAGATCGCGCTTGCAATCGCTCGTCATCATCACTCAAATTCAGATCAACAGCTGTTGTGTTCGCTTTTTTATCGAGCAACTCAACACCTTGTGCATTCTGATTCAAGTTTTCTATGGCTTTTGATTCCGTCTCTCCCTTGATCGCGCCCTGATCATTGATAATGCTCTGATTGCTCAAGTATTTCGTGTTCTCCTTTTGATTCGTTGAGATCGTCGTCTGTTCTACATTTTCATTTCCACTATGGATGAGCTCAGTTGTTTTTAAACGATTCAGATCACGTTGAACATTATTCTCATCCATTGACGTATTAATGTTGGATATCGATCGATCAAGCTCTGCAGTATGAACAACCTGCTCATCTGTAATCGTTCTATCTTTTTCATTAACCGTGTTTTTAACCTCTTTCAAAAAGTTATCGTTGGAACCCGCCACTTTAGCGTCCTGAACTTCCTTCTCTGTGATACCTATTTTACTGGAAAACAATTGTTGATCATTCGCTAACAATTCTTTCTTTTTGACTGAACTAAGGTCCTGATCCACTTTTTCCACCTCAACCAATTTGGAATCAACTGCCTGACGCACATCCGCACGACTTTCAAAATCGTCGATCATATCCGACTGAAGGTCTTTTTCAACTAACAATAATCTTTGTGCTGATTGAACACTCGTATTTCCTTCCTGCACTTCCTGTTGTCTTAACCCTTCACGGTATGCTGTATTGTGAGCTGTGAGCGTCTCTGAATTTTCAGCGTACACATTTTCCCTGCTTTTGTAATCCACTTGTGATTCATTCACAGCAACGTTCAACGTCTCCTGAGATTTCACATTCTCAGAATGTTTAAAGCCTTCATCCGATATGTTCGTATTAGCCAAATCATTCTGTGCCTTTTCAAATACCTCTGCTGTCATCTGACGATTGAGATCGGCATTTTGGTCATTGGTTGCTACCTTCTCTACAACCGCAGTCACTTTGTCTCTATTCGACTGACTTTTTATTTCTTGCAACTGATCCAGGTCATCGCTTGCTTTCGCGGCCTCCGTAACTTTTGTCCCAACGGCCACATCCTTTGTACTCTTTCTTTGAATCTCGGCTTCCTGTAAGGCCGCGTAACCATCCATGATCGAACTTTCGTAAGGTGTACCCAACGGTTCCAATGAAATGGATTTCTCCATTGCCGGATTCAGGAACGCATCGATCTCTTTGATCTTGTTCAAAGCATAGGGATTGTTTGGTTTGATCACCAATGCCTTGTTGTAGTCTTCTTTCGCTTTGTCAAAACTTTTTATAGCCAACGCTTCATCAGCTGTTTTAATCAACGCTTTGAACTCCTCTTCTGCTTGTGCAGCGTCTGCACCGGATTTCCTGCGGTTGCATTCTTCCAATTGCTTTTTCGCGTATTTACTCGTTCCGTCGATTGTCAACGCTTCGGTATATTTAGACGCAGCGTCAGAAAAGGACGAGGTTCTGAATAATGCATCTCCCTCCCGGATCAAGGCGTCAAACTTTTCTTTTTTCTCCTGAGCTGATTTCGCAGAATTGGCCTGGTCATCCATCAATTGTTTAACCTCTGCAATCTTATCCTTAGCAATCTGGTCGTCCGGCTTTACACCTAGAGCATTTTGATAATGATCCAACGCTTGCTGGTAGTTTCTTGAATTCTGACTCAAACTACCTTTGGACATGTAGTCCTTGTAGAGCTGTTCCTTTTCCTGAGCTGATGCCTGGTCTGACATTAATTTTCTGAGCTCTTCTATTTTTGTCTGTGGAATTGTTTCTGTTGGCTTGAATACCTTTGCTGCTTCATATGCCGCAATCGCTTTAGAATATTCTTTAGCGGCAGCCAACTTTTCAGCCTCCGTAATTTTAGCTGCATAATTCTTATCAGCCTGCTCCAACATGTTGATTTGAGTCAAGAGGTCTGTTGGACGCGTATCCGAAGGAAAAATATTAAACTGTTTATTGTAGCTTTTTGCTCTTTCTACCAGTTCCTTTCCTCTTGTATAATCCTTTTCAGCTATTGCTTTTTCAATTCCGCCGATGATCTTTTCATAATTTTTGCGATCCTCAGAACCTTTGCTCTTTTCCGCTTCCTCTGCTTGTTTTGCCTTTGTTACAGGAAGTGTTTCATTCGGCTTAACCACCAATGCCTGGTTGTATTCCTTAATTGCTTCAAGGTATTTCTGCTGAGTCATCAATTCGTCTCCCTTCTTCATGAAGGCGTCGTATTTCTGATCTGTTTCTTTTTGCTTTGAGGCATCCAACTGAAGAAGCTCTAATGCTGTAATCTTCTCCTTTGGTAATTTTTCTAACGGTTTTTTGGCCGAAGCCTCTTTGTATTTCTGGATTGCTCCTGTATAATCTTTTGCTGTTTCTAAGGATTGTGCAGCTGCCAGCAGATCCTGGTAATCTTTATCCAGTTTTGACGCAGCATCATTTTGTTTCTGTTTCTCCTCAATCTCTTTTAATTTGGCAGCTATCACTACATCTGCCTTAATACTCTGAGCCTCTGTTAATTTCGACTTGGCCTCTTCGTATTTAAGCTCATTCGCCAGTTTTAATCCTTCCGTTTTCAAAGTCTGGAATTTGGCATCTTGCGAGGCTTTGTCTTCCTGATCCTTCATTTTTTTGTTTACATCATCCAGTTTTGTCTGAACGGATGCATCCGACTTCATGGCAAGTGCTGCTTCATATTTATTTTTTGCTTCGATGTATTTCAATCCCTTCGACGCCGCATCACCTTCAGAAACCAATTTTGCGAATTTAGCCTCTTCCTCGGCTGCCTTAGCTGCATCTTGCTGCTTTCCGTTAATCTCCTGTAATTTCTGCTTGGCTTCGGCATTTGCAGGGTCTAATGCCAAAACCTCGTTGTATTTCCCTTTGGCCTCGGTAAATTTATTGGCCGAAAAAAAGGAATTCCCCTCAGAAAGGGCTTTTGCTATTTTATCCGTTTTCTCTTTATCCTTGGCTTCTAAAGCTAATTTCGCATCACATTCCTTCATTTTTGCCAATGGAATCACGGCCGTTGGATCCAAACTACCTGCTTCTGCATACTTCGCTTTCGCATCGGTCCACTTAGATTCAACGAAAAGCTTGTCTGCTGAAGCCAAAGCTTCATCGTATTTTTTCTTTTTATCAGCAGCCGCATTTTGTTCCGACAGTTTCTTTTCGATCTCAGCGAGACGCGTTACAGGT
>CAIYQV010000131.1 GCA_903928365.1 uncultured Flavobacteriia bacterium | reverse complement strand
CGTCAAATGATCATGAATTCCGATAGCAGTCTGCGTAACAAAAGGAAAGAGGTTATTCGGTTTTCCGATTGGGAATTCACCAATTTCACCGGAAGGATGAGCACCCACAGGATTAAAATAGCGCAAATTCATCACTTTTAACGCGGGATACGCCCGTTGAACATCAGATAAGATCTGCTCTCCGATCAGTTTCGTGTTTCCGTAAGGGGAGCTGGGAATACTTTTCGGGGAATCTTCATTCACTTCTTTAATTCCTTGAGGTTCACCATAAACAGTACATGAAGAAGAAAACACAAAATTCGAAACCTTGTATTTCATAGCAAGTGAACACATTACAACCAATCCTTCAATATTGTTATGGTAATACTTCAATGGTTCTTTCACCGATTCTCCAACAGCTTTGTAGGCAGCAAAATGAATGATTCCACTAAAATGGTGATTCTCAAAGATTGCCTCCATGGCACCTTCATTACAAATGTCTATTTCCTGAATATCGGGAGTAAACCCGAGTAAATTGGTCAAACCGCTTATTACCTCACGATTGGCATTTCGAAAATCATCCGCAATAACCACTGAATAGCCTGATTTAATAAGCTCTACAACGGTATGTGAACCAATGTATCCACAACCTCCGGTAACGAGAATTTTGCCTTGCTTTTTCATGGATTTCAAAAGTAATACTTATTTCAGCTCTATGGAATTGATCCCTGATAATGATAGAGGAAAGGATAGATCTATTTTGAAAAAATTAGAATACTAAACTTTATTCTTTGATGATTGTTTCTCTTTAGCATGAAACTATTTCTTTTCTCCCTTGTTTTGGTTGCAACATGTGCATCATTTGCTCCTAAATCCTGTTCTTTAACCGTGCAAGTGTATGGTTTTGGAGACAACACCGGTAAATCTTTCGTCGGATTATACCGAACTTCTGATGCATGGCCGGAGATTAAAAAACAATACATTGGCAAGGTGGTCAACATTACAAATAAAACAGCCAGTATTTCTTTTGACCAATTACCACCTGGAACATATGCTGTAGCAGTCTTTCATGATAAGAACAATAATGGAATACTCGATAAGAACATGCTTGGGATACCACTGGAACGATATGGGTTCTCTAACAATGCGCGCGAGACCTTTAGTGCTCCAAGCTTTAACAGTGCGTCGATAGACCTTTCTTCTGACAAGGCCATCGGTATTTACATCAAGTAATTTTTTTCCTTTTGTAAAATTTATAGGTCTCTAATTGGGCGTGAAAAGGTTTGCCATCAGGGGACGGTCTGTACTCATTGATCAAGTCCTTTCGAATTACCCTGCTTTTCACATTTCCTTTCCATTGAATTGCAAACAAACGCTCTATTTCTTTCTGAATAATTCGGTCATAAATAGGACAAGCAACTTCGATACGTTTATCCAAATTTCGCTCCATCCAGTCAGCACTGGTAATGAAATAAAGTTTTTTGCCGCCATTGTGAAAAATCATGAATCGAGCATGTTCAAGGTAGCGGTCAACAATAGAAATGACTTCTATATTTTCACTTAATCCTTTCACGCCCGGAATCAAACAGCAAATACCCCTAATAATTAATTGAATCTTGACTCCTGCATTACTGGCCTCATACAGCTTATCGATCATCCGGGCATCCGTCAGATTATTGAGTTTAATTCTAATCTCTGCTATTTTTCCGTTGAGCGCGTTAGCTATTTCCTGATCGATCAAAGCGGATACTTTCCTGCGCGTGTTGAAGGGGGAAACAAGTAAATGCTTGAAAACAGGACGTTCCAGATTATTCTCCAACAATCGGAAAACCTTCTGAACCTCTCTTGATATTACGCCATTCGACGTGAATAATCCCAAATCACTATAAACCAAAGCTGATCGTTCGTTGAAATTTCCAGTCCCAACATAGGTTATAAATTGATCGGAAGTTGCTTCCCTGCGATGTATCTGCATCAATTTGGAGTGGACTTTCAACTCCTGTATTCCATAAATCACCTTCGCTCCATTATCCTTTAGTCGATCTGCCCAGTACAAGTTCTGTTCTTCATCAAAACGCGCCTGAAGTTCCAGAACTACGGTCACCTTTTTGCCATTTAGTACTGCCGCCATCAGGGCATTCATAACCTGGGAATTTTTTGCTACCCGATAAATATTGATCTTGATGGACTGAACAAACGGATCGATTGCTGCTTCTCTAAGAATATCCACAACATAATCGTAGCGTTGATAGGGGAAATTGAGTAAAATATCCTTTTCAAGTACTTTTTTAATGAGACTTTTTTCGCCTTCAAAATCCGGATGAGGAAGTGGCGGCTGCGGAACAAACATCAGCTCCTTTCGATCAAACGCAGGAAAAGACATAAAGTCTTTGAAGTTGTGGTACTTTCCGCCCGGAATAGTGTTAACCCCCATCTTCAATTGCAGTGCTTTCAGCAAATGTTTCAAGAGGTCTTCCGGCATTCGCTCATCATAAACAAAACGCACAGGTTTACCCTGTTTGCGCTGCTTTAAACTCTTCTCTATTTTTTCTAAGAAAGAAACCGAAATATCATCATCCAGATCCAACTCCGCATCTCTTGTAAACTTGAATGTGTAGGCCTCGATCTTTTTAAATTCAAAAATGGAAAAAATGCTTTCCAAATGCAGTCGGATAATGTCGTCCAGCAATATGACAAAATCCTGCTTTCCAGAACGCATCAAATAGAAGCGTGAAAATTCCGGTGGGATTTGGATCAGCGCATATTTTATTTTCTTCCCTTTGACAGGCAAAATTCGAACTGCCAGATAGATACTCGAGTCACGCAATTTAGGAAATGCGGATTTTGAATCTAACATTATGGGAACGATCGCATGCTTAAGTGTACGTTCAAAAAAAGAATTCAGTTCTTTTAACTGCTGCTCATTTACTGTTTTCTCATCCACTTGAATGATATCAGCTTCAGAAAGCTTTTCAAAAATGTATTTGTAAGCCCATTCGAATTTTTCTTGCTGGTCCAATACCATCCGTCGAATCTCTGCGTAAAGTTCTACGGGAGACCCCTTAAAACCTTCCACCTGCTTTTTACGTACCGCAATCATCCTTCGGAGGTTAGCCACCCGAACACGAAAAAATTCATCCAGATTGTTCGAATAGATTCCCAGAAAACGCATGCGTTCAATCAACGGCACGCGCGGGTCCATCGCTTCTTGCAATACACGTTCATTAAAGCTTAGCCAGCTTAGTTCCCGGTTGATCAGTTTCACTTTTATAAATTTCAGCACTTAAGAAGAACCCTGTGTGAACGGAAGATTAAATAAATGTAAACAAAAAGGGCCGCTTTTGCGACCCTTTCTATCTTATACTTTCATTCCTTTCACCACTCGATCTTTTCGCTTGGTTTTCTGCAGGTTTTTACGCTTTACCATCAGATAAGCCGTTCCACTGGCTGCTGATGCAAAATAAGGTTCGTTTGCATAAGTCAGTTTACCTCCTTTTTCCTGCGTCCAGTCTGCAACCAAGTAATATTTGGTATTCGTTCCTTGATTTTGACGCACAGCAAAAGAGATCGTTTTACCTACACCAACTTCAAATCGAACAATGATCTCTCCATTAGGTCCAAAGCTGTCAAATACACATTTCGTATTAATTGGGATGATCACACGATCCTGCTCTTTACTGGAACTGGAAACCAACGCACCATCATCGGCCGTTCCCTGACCTCCTGATTCTTTACTCTTCTCCATTATGATGGTTGCGGATGTAAAAAACTGAACTTTTTTGATCTTGTCGGCAGATGAAAGATTGAATTCCTCTTTGATTTCGTTCGTGTAAGGTACTTTCACACCACAGCTCAACATGAATCCAAAAATAATAAGTGGTAAAATGCGTTTCATTTTAAATATTTTTTCGGCAAATATAAATAAACGTGCCAAATTGTTCGGAATCATTCAACCATGAAATATAATGTACCTTTGAACCTGCAATCTTTTTATGGCTATTTCTGTACATACCTTCAGTTTCAATGCGTTTCAGGAAAACACTTATGTGCTTACTGACAATCACCATAACGCAGTTATCATCGATCCGGGTTGTTACTCGAAAAACGAACAGCTCGAATTACAAGAATTCATCCTATCTCGGAAGCTGACTGTGAGAGCACTTCTGGGAACGCATGCCCACATTGATCATGTGCTCGGAAATGCTTTTGTGATGCGAAGCTTTGATGTAGATTATTACCTTCATTCAGCTGACAGTAAGACCTTAAGTTCTGTAGCACAATACGCTCATTTATATGGCTTCGAAGGATATGAACTTTCACCTGAGCCCACAGTGTTGCTTCAGGGAGGTGAAGAACTCGTTTTCGGAGACATCAAGTTGAACGTGTTTTACACGCCAGGACACTGTCCGGGTCACGTTGTTTATTACAATGAAGAGTCGCAATTTGTGATTAACGGGGATGTTCTTTTCAGCGGTAGTTTTGGTAGAGTTGATCTGCCTGGTGGAGATCTCGAAACATTGAAGGATTCGATCTTCAATACGATGTTCAAATTGCCGGAGGAAACGGTAGTCTATTGCGGACATGGCCCTTCGACAACTATTGGCAAGGAAAAGGGAACTAATTACATTCTCAATTTCTAGTGCGCATTGCAATCAATACACGCTTTTTACTTTCAGGCAAAATGGAAGGTTTTGGTTGGTATACCTATGAGGTAACCAAGAGAATCGTTCAAGATCATCCTGAGCATGAATTTTATTTTTTCTTTGACCGCGAATACGATTCAAAATTTATCTTTTCAGACAATGTAACGCCTGTCATTCTCCGACCTGCAGCCAGACATCCCCTTCTTTTTATTTGGTGGTTCGAGTTGATGGTGCGAAAGGCCTTGAAAAAATACAAAATAGACCTATTCTATTCTCCTGATGGCTACCTTTCATTAGGAAGTGATGTTCCTCAAATAGCTACGATTCATGATATTAATTTCGAACATCATCCCAAGGACCTTCCTTTATCAGCAAGAATCTATCTTCGTTCCTTCTTTCCACGTTTTGCAAAAAAAGCGAAACATGTATTAACCGTATCTCACTATTCCAAATCGGATATTTGTCAAACATATGGTATTTCGGAAGACAAAGTTACTGCCATATGGAATGGCGTGTCAAACGCATATGGTCCGTTGGATGCCAAAGATGTCGCACTCGTTCGGAATAAATATACCCTTGGTGAACCCTACTTTATTTTTGTCGGCGCGCTTCATCCGAGAAAAAATGTGGTTCGATTGATCGAAGCTTTTATTCTATTTAAAGCACAAACTACATCTTCCAACAAACTAGTGATCGTTGGCGCATCTATGTGGCAAAAGGATCCTCATCTTCTCCAACTTGCTGATCAACTGGGAGAGGATTTGATTTTTACCGGTCATGTGCAACAAGACGAATTAATTCACTTAGTTGGTTCGGCATATGCCCTCACCTATGTTCCCTATTATGAAGGTTTCGGTATTCCGATCATAGAATCCATGAAGTGTGGTGTGCCCGTGATCGCAGGGAATAGAACTTCACTGCCTGAGGTAGCCGGAGATGCCGCTCTTTTATGTGATCCATTCGACACACAAAGTATTTGTAATGCGATGATCCGATTGACTTCAGAACCTGCCCTTTATGATCAATTACGTTCCTCAGGAATAGAGCGCTCAAAATCTTTCGACTGGGATATAACTGCACAACAAGTTTGGACTCAGATTGAACGAGTGTTGAAAAAGCAAATCAACTAAAAAAGGCCACTTTTCAGTGGCCTTTTATTTAGAATTATTCTGTTTTCAATTCAATGTACTGGAAGTCGTGATATTTATCCGTCTTCTCAAAATCCTTTTCATACTTCGGTCCCTGAACTATTGCCGAAACAATTTTGACACTCACCTTATCCGACATTCCTTTGGATTTGAAATAGCCATTCAATTCATCCTTGATGCGATTTGCACGTGATCTGGCCAATTTATCATTCGATCCAAAAGTCTTTGTCGGTACATAGGAAGCCGACGACCAAATGTTGATCGTCACTTTTGCACGACCATTCGTTACTTGCGTTTCCAACTTCGAAACGAAATCAAGTAATTTTCCTTCCTCAACAGTAAGTTTATCTCCATTGTATTCGAAGTAATGCTTTAGCTCCAGATTTTCGGTCACAGGAGGAAGAGGTTCTGAAATCTGACATGTACATGTTGCCTTTTGGCCCATTTCATCCGTTGCTGTTACAGTATATTCTCCTTTATCAACCCCGTTAGGATTCTTATCAGATGACCCATTAGACCAACTATATACAATGGCACCAACTCCACCCTTCGGTGTTGCCTCCAAACGACCATCTTTTGCTCCAAATGCCGTCACATCTATACCCTTACAAGAAACCTTCAATGGTGGAGGAGTCAACACATAAGCCATGTAAATATCGCTGCGATCACCATCACGATTGGAAGACCAATAGATCTG
>CAIYQV010000130.1 GCA_903928365.1 uncultured Flavobacteriia bacterium | reverse complement strand
CAACACATGAAAGATCGATCATAGAGAAAAGATCTTTCCACCGACAGATTGCCCTATTGAGCATGCTTGCACTTTTAATCTGCGTTGCTCAAGTATTTCAAACGAACACCGAACTACTAACATCAATAGGTGCACTTACCATCGGTTGTTTGCTGCTTCGTGAATTGGTCGTAAGAACAAAAAAAAGGATATCCTCTTCTAGTTTCGGAATGTTTTTGAAATGGATTGCCACGCTTTTCATCATTGGATCTTCCTTGTTGTCACTGATCGTATTTGAAGACGAATACCTGCTCAGTTCTGGAGTTAGTTCAATCACCTTTAGTTTCCTGCTGGTCGTTCTGTTGACCACTGTGCTCAATGAGCATACACGATTTCGGGCTCAAACACAACAGATTCAGAAGGTCCCGGTGTTGAAAATACCTATGAATGCAGGAATGTTTATCCTCTCTATGGCAGGTGTGATCGCAGCTTTACCTCATATCTCTGCCTTCACAATTCTTGGATGGCAAGATTTTATTACACAACCTTCTTTCGTCACCTTTTTGATGTTTCTTGCTCCGGTGATTTTCATTTCGCTCATTGCATTTTTCATTCACCAGCTAATCTATGCCTTCGCACGTTTGATTTTATTGAAAAGAAAACCAGTCTAAGACTGGACAATCTGCGAACCAACAACTTTATATCCTTTTACTGAAAACGCAGAAAGCTATTTCACTTTATTTCAATGATATCAATTGGCACTGTATTATAACCCCTTTTTTCGCTGAAATCCCTTACCAAGAAACTCTCCCCCATTTCTCTTACCTTTGCAAAAATTTTCAAATGAGCGAGCAACGGACTGAATTGAGCAACCTGGGAGAGTTTGGATTGATCGAACACCTCACAAAAGATGTGGCTTTAACGCAAGTGAATTCCATCAAAGGTGTGGGAGATGACGCTGCGGTGATCCGCATTTCGGATGAGGAGTCGTTGCTGATCTCTACTGATATGCTGATCGAAGGGATCCATTTCAACCTGATGTACATGCCTTTGAAACATTTGGGTTACAAGGCTGTAGCGGTGAATGTGAGCGACATCTGCGCAATGAATGGAAAAGCGGAACAAATTACGGTTTCACTCGCGGTTTCCAATCGCTTTCCGGTAGAGGCCTTGGAAGAATTGTACGCTGGGATCAAAGCGGCTTGTTCAGTTTATGGCGTTGACCTCGTTGGAGGCGATACCACCTCATCCACTTCAGGTTTGGTTATCAGTATTTCGGTACTTGGAAGAGCTAAAAATACTGAGATTACTTACCGAAACGGCGCCAAAGAATATGATCTTTTGGTAGTTACGGGTGATCTGGGCGCTGCTTACATGGGCTTACAAGTACTCGAGCGAGAAAAAGAAGTGTTTACCGCGAATCCTGATATTCAACCCGACCTCGACGGACACGATTACATCATCGAACGTCAATTGAAGCCGGAAGCCCGGAAAGACATCATCGGATTTTTGAACGAACTGGATGTTGTTCCTACTTCCATGATCGATATCTCGGATGGTTTAGCATCAGAGATCCTGCACATCTGCCAGGCTAGTAATGTAGGATGCCACATTTATGACGAAAAACTACCTAT
>CAIYQV010000129.1 GCA_903928365.1 uncultured Flavobacteriia bacterium | reverse complement strand
CCACAATTTTACTTAGTTAATGTAAGATAAAAATACAGATTAATCACTATCCATCTGCTAATCAAGGATTATAATTTCTAGAGATATTTATCTGGTATGCGACCCAATAAAGAATACACTCTCACTTATCAGCTTGTCAATTGCTACAATGAGAACTTGGATGAGTTAATTGATAAAGTGAAAAAACACCTTGAAGTATAAGCTGAATTGATGTACGATCAACCTTCATATTTCTTGAATATCTATCATCCCATTTTTAAGGAAAGTTCAGAGATTTTGATTGGAGAATTTGTTAAGATGAATCTCTATTTGATTATTTTATCTACACATCAAATTCTACCTGAATACTTTCATTCAATTCCAATTCATCAATAATAAAGGATATTGGATCAAAAGCTTCTCAACTGATCCGCAGTAAAGTCCCATTCTGCGGTTTGGATGACGGGGTTAGTTGTCAGATCATACCATGGGCTTTCAGGTTCCAGGGGATTAACAAGAATCTGAAGCTCTTGAGCGGGCATGTAACTTTGAGCCAACATATATTTCACCGCACCTGAGGATGTATTTATGCATTTATCCACCACGATCACGGTATGTCCCGGAAAACCTCCTTTGATCAAAGCATCACCTATCTCCAGGTCTTTCATTTCTTTTTTCTTGAGTTGTTTCTCCAGAGAATAGGTATTTGCAGAATTGAAAACATATTCCATATAGGCCCAGTAATTGGTTTTGTCCGGTGCTTTACCATTGAGATAGGATACATAGTTGGATTTTGCCCCACTCACAAAGAGAAATTCAATTTCATCAAACCTTTTCTGTGCAAAAAGATAATCAGCCCGTAACCTCATCACGCCATCTGCACATTGATGCAAATCCTTCGTGCCAATGGGAAGATCTACCACTGCCAAATAAACTGACGTATTTCCTTTGATTCTTCCATCATATAATTTCACCAAAGAGCCATGCGATTTCAGTGGCAGGTATAGCAGGTGAGCTTGCCAGGAATTTTCATTACTTGCAACCCTTGTATAACCGGAAGGGACGTTGAACCTTGATTTCAAATCCATTCCTTTTTCATTGATCCAAGCTATGGTATCGGCTTCAATTACATCCATCTCAGCTTCGTCCTGACTGTTTTGTGCAACACTGATTTGGTTGTTATTGCAGGAAGCAAGCGAATAGAACAGACAAATCGCCATTAGCACTCGCGGATAGAATAGATTATTTTTTGTCATTTTCAAATGATAACTTTTGGGAATAAATGCTGTTTTGACGGTAAAGTAACATAATTCTCACTCCGGCTCCACATGGATCAGCACATGTCCTATCTCCATGTGTTCAGATCGGAGGGTATCTTTAAGAGAATGAGCAATGTCATGTCCTTCACGGACGCTCAGATTTCCATCAACAATGGCATGAAGATCAATATGATATTTCATCCCTGCCTTTCTAATGAAACACTTTTCGGTGTCCACAATACCATCCACTTTCAGAGCTGTTTCACGAATTCGGTTTTCGAGTTCCGGGTAACGGTGTTCATCCATGATCTCGCCCAAAGCAGGACGAAAGATCTTGTAGGCATTGTATAAAATGAAAACGGATGCAAAAAGTGCCGCCCAGTCATCTGCCGATTCATATCCTTTCCCCATATAAATCGCTATAGAAATCCCTATAAAAGCAGAGATCGAAGTGACCGCATCGCTTCGGTGGTGCCAGGCATCTGCCTGAAGGGATGAACTGTTCGTTTCTTTTCCTTTTTTCATCACATATCGAAAAGATGCTTCCTTCCACAATATAATCACACCCAGCACCCAAAGTGTCCAGGATGCCGGCAGTTGGTGTGGGGTTCCTATTTTGTGAAAACTCTCTAAACCAATCACTGAAGCGGAAGTAATCAGAAATCCCACCACGATAAACGTAACTAGCGGCTCGGCCCTGCCATGTCCGTAAGGATGATTTGCATCGGCAGGTTTATTGGCATACCTGATTCCAAACAAAACAAGAAAGGAAGAAAAAACGTCAGCAGTTGATTCGATGGCATCGGCGATTAAGGCATAAGAATTCCCTAAAACACCTGCAACACCCTTGACAATAGCTAAAACAGTACTTCCAACAATACTGATAAGCACTGTGCGAATCGCCGTTTTTTCAAAAGCAGATGTGCTTATATTTTCTTTTTCTGAGACCACTCCAATAAACGATTAAAAGCTTCACCAAGGATCTCACGAGATGTGGCATAACAGATCCTAACGTGACCTTCAGAAGCCGATTCAAACCATTCTGCTCCACCAGGAACCAATGCCACACGAGCTTCCTTATGAATCAATTGAACCAGATCAGCTGAACTCATTTTTCCTCCTGTTATGTTCGGGAAAGAAAGATAAGTAGCATTAGATGAAACTGATTCAAACAAAGGGAATGCCTCAATAAACTCTTCAGTTAACCCTTTCATTTCCTTTAAATGGACCAAAAAAGCATCCAGCCAATACTCCGATCTCGTAAATGCAGATGCACCCGCCAATTGAGAAAGTACAGGAATCCCGAATGCGGTAGTCTTGTGACCAGAACTATCCAGTAGCTCATTAAAAACACGTTGGTTTTGGCTCAATACATAACCAATTCTTAATCCTGCAAGTGCAAAGTTCTTAGAGAGTCCGGAAACAACTAGTTTTTTATCATACTCTTGCAGATTTGGGTCAAACAGGCTCGTCACGTTTCCATCGAAGCTGATGTCGGCCCAGATCTCATCCGAAACGATCCATAGATTATGTTCTGCAGCAATATCTATGAGTTTATTCAAATGATCCAGAGATAACCGTTTACCAAGCGGGTTGTTTGGATTACAAATAAAAATCGCCGATGTCGAAGGTGTAATCAGTGAACGAAGCTCCTTCAAATCCATTTCACCGGTAGATTTATCGACCATGCATGTTCGAACTTCTGCTCCGGCAGCCTCGACCGATTTGCGAAATAAAAAATCTACCGGATTAGGGATGATCACATTATTCCCGTTTCCTGCTATCATTCTGGCAACAATGAACAATCCATAGGCTGCACTGTTGACAGGAAGTACGTTTGCGGGATCCTGCATTACATTGAAGCGTTTTTTATACCAATAAGCTACCGCCTCTTTAAACTCACTGTTACCTTCAGGCGAACCATATGAAAAATACCTTTGAGATGCATAGTTCGATATCGTTTCCGAAATCTCTGGAGCTACAGGAAAATCGGGATCAGCAGCAGTAAGTGGAATGACATCCGTCTCAAGACTTGCCCAACGGTAATTGAAGGCTCTTTTCCGAAGGAGATCCAAGTTCACCTGGTCGTGTGTAAATAGTCCCATGAATCAATGAATTGTTAAGGGCAATTTAAATTTCTTGTTGGTTGAAAGTAGCATAAAATCTTCAGCCAAGGCATCTCCATCTGAAATGTAATGCGCAATGAAATCTCGGCGCAATGACTGATAGCGACTGAGCATCGCATTTACATCCATTTCGTCCCGGTAATTACTCCAAACATCCGCTAAGGTTGCCGCATCTTCCAAAGCTGAATTAGCTCCCTGACTGGTAAGAGGCAATAAAGGGTGAGCAGCATCACCCAACAACACACAATTATCTTTGAAATAAGATGTTAGGTGATCCATTCGTTGTGAGACCCACAGAAATGCATCTTTAAAATCACTGTTACGAACTAATTCTTTTACAGATTCAGGAAAATGTTCAATGGATCTCAAGGTATAAGCTTTAATCTCAGAATAATCTTTCGAATCGAGCGGGTCTATGTGATGGTTAAACTGAAGAAACCAAATAAATTTATGCTCGGATAATGGAATCACACCGATGGTCTTGCCATTTTCCGTATCCACTACTTTATAGAATTGATCCAGACGAAATGTGTGATTTTCAACCTCCACCATACAAACGACCTCTCGTTCACCGACCTCTGACAGCTTTTGCTCACCGAAAAGATGATCCCTTACTGCGGAGCGAATTCCATCGACCCCTGCGTAAAAATCTGCCTGATAAACAGAACCATCTGTCAAATGCAGGATTTTCCCTTTTTCACCATCCGAAAATTCGTGGAAAGTTTTATCGAATTGAATTTCTGATTCGGAGATCTGGTTCCTCAGCAACTCATGTAAATCCTCTCTACTGATAGCGATACAATTATCCAGGTACTTCTCATAAAGGATGGTACCATCCGGTTTTACCGCTTTGAAATGATTCATATGATTTCCTTTTTTCAGGAACTCATTTTTTAATCCTATGCTGTCCAATGCTTCAATCCCATTTTGGAGAATTAGAAAACCAAATCCCCGATTTGTAAATTCGGATTGTTTTTCAAATAACATGGATGACACACCAATCTGATCCATGGTCAGCTTGAGAAAGCTGCCACAAATACCCCCACCAATGATCCCACAACGATCAGTTAACGATCTTCTTTTTAAGTGGTACGGAGTTTCGTTCACTTTATAATGCGCAAAACCATTGTGCAATTCACAGATCACCGAACCATTGGCTACCTCCGATGCAAGTTCATGAGAAACTACCTCTTGATCCACCTCACAAATCGTCACCAACTGTTTAAATGACAAGTACTTAAATTTGTGCAACAATTGAACCGGCGAGACATGCTTTTTCTTTTTAAAGATGGCATCATCCGTTAATTCAGAAATATAGCTATCCATGCGACGTAAAACCTCATCAAAAAACTGATAATCCGTAATATTCAATATTTTCCTGCAGTCTCCAACTTCATTTTCAAGAATGAATGATGGAAAATGTTTAACCCGATCTATTTTCTTTTTTTCAAGATTAACACGGAAACTCTGCTCTGCCCTACCCGACGATAAAGCATCATTGAATGAATCCAGATCAATCCCTGATTCAATTGCACAGGTCAAGATAGCAGCATTTTTTGAGATGTCTTTTCCACAGATAAAAAGGAACTCTCTAAGCTTACGCAGGAATTTTTCTGCCTTTTCTTTCCCTTGTTCCAAAACGGCATAATAAGCAATACAGCATGGATATGAGGATTGTATCCTCCCATTTCTCCAGATCTTTGAGTCTATTCCTATTTGGAAACGTTCTGATTCAGCTTCCCAGAGTTCTTTGAGAAATTGCTCGTTAGAGTAGTGCTTATCGAATCGAGTCAAGGTATTCCAATCTTCCAGCAATCCACCCATTCGGTACTCTACATCCACAAAGGCCTCATAGCATTTCAGGAATTTAAAAAGGTATGGTTCGAACGTCCAACAAGTGGAACAAACGGGATCCGTGTAGTAAATCAACTTGATCTTCTGAAATCCACGGGTAGTCGTAGTTGTAGGTTTCATGAACTAAATTTATAAAATTAAATTCAGAACAAAAAATAAAGTTTACGATCTGTCTGCCTCAAGGAAGTAATTCCACAATCTATCCTCAGGCACATCAGCAAGAAACTTCATGGTTTCTTTAGTCGTAGGATGAATGAACTCAAGACTTCGGGCATGTAAACAGATCGAACCATCTTCATTTGGTCGTTTTGCGCCATATTTCACATCCCCTTTGATGACGCAGCCGATGGTTGCCATCTGACAGCGTATCTGGTGATGCCTGCCTGTTTCCAATGTCACTTCCAACAACCAGTAACGATCAGAAGAGGAAATTACCTGATAATGCAGAATGGCTTTTTTTGAACCGGGAGTTTCAGATAAAGAAGCATAGGACTTGTTTTGTTTCTCGTTCTTTTTAAGAAAATGCACAAGTGTTCCTTCACTTTTATCCGGTTTATTCTCCACGATGGCCCAATAGATCTTGTTGGTTTCCTTTTCCCGAAATTGTTTATTAAGTCTTTCCAGTGCTTTACTCGTTCGAGCAAAAACTACTGCTCCTGAAGTTGGGCGGTCCAAACGGTGCACTACCCCACAAAAGACATTTCCGGGTTTTTGATATTTTTCTTTAAGGTAGGATTTAATTTTATCCGGAAGCGTTTCATCTCCGGTTTTGTCGCCCTGAACAATATCCGAAGCTTTTTTATTTACAACCAGTACATGATTGTCTTCAAAAATAATATCCAGGTTCAAAATAGATTCCTTTTTGATCAATATTGCTCCTTCTCGTTAGGAAAATCTCCGGAACGGACATCCTTGATGTAGTTCTGAAAAGATTGCATCATTTGTTCGTAAAGGTTATTGTATTTGCGAAGAAACCTTGGACTAAACTCATTATTGATTCCCAACATATCATGAACAACGAGCACCTGCCCATCCACTCCAGAACCAGCGCCGATCCCAATAATAGGAATGGAAACCGCAGCCGCTACTTCTCTTGCCAGATCTGCAGGAATCTTTTCAAGTACAATTGCAAAACAACCTGCCTCTTCGAGCGCTTTGGCATCTTCTTTTAATCGAACAGCCTCCTCTTCCTCTTTT
>CAIYQV010000128.1 GCA_903928365.1 uncultured Flavobacteriia bacterium | reverse complement strand
TTCAAAGAGAAAATACAAACCACCAAAGCCAGGAGCATAAAAACCGTTTGCAACGTATCAGTCCAGACGATGGTTTTCACTCCTCCCTTCAGCGTGTAGAGAACAATCATAGCCATTATAATCAGCGTAGTTACCCAGAAAGGAATACCAATGTCATCGAAAACAAACAACTGCAATACATTGATCACCAGATACAAGCGAACAGTCGCTCCCAATGTTCTGGAAAGAATGAAATAACCTGCCCCCCATTTGTAGGCTTTGAAACCAAGTCGAAATTCAAGGTATCGATAAATAGATGTTAGATTGTGTTTATAGTAAAGTGGTAAAAGCACGTAAGCGACCACAAAATAACCAATGAAAAATCCCAGGACCAACTGGTAGTAGAACCATCCATTTGCTCCTACAGTTCCCGGAACAGAAATGAAAGTCACACCGGAAAGGGAGGTTCCTATCATTCCAAAAGCGACCAGATACCAGGGGCTTTGCTTGTTGCCCGCATAAAAAGATTCTGAATCTGCATTTCGTGATGTTAGCCATGCTATAAGCACCAATACAGCAAAGTACAACAGCAAAACACCTGGGACGATCAACGGATTCATACGATCAATTTGAGGTTGAAATTAACATTTTCCATCTGATGGTAAAATCCAACTAAAAAGAGTTGTTACTTTTTTGTCAAAGGTAATTTTATCTTTGTCATAAATTCAAAACACGCATGGACATTCTACTTCAAATAGCATTGATCGTTATTCCTTCGGGAGCTGTATTACTTACCACGATCTTTTTCCTTCGCCGTGAGGCATCCAAGGAGGTAATGAATATGAAAGCAGAGTTGAAAAAACAACGTCAGGAATATTTCCTTCCTTCGCGTGTGGAAGCTTATCAGCGAGCCATTTTACTCATGGAGCGTATTCATCCGAACAGTCTTGTGATGCGTTTACACAATCCTGGATTACCCGCGAAAGCTCTTCAAGCTGAGTTTCTGAAAGCCATTCGTGAAGAATACGATCACAATGTCGCGCAACAACTTTTCATTTCTCCTCAGGGATGGCAAATGGTCAAGAACTCAAAAGAAGAAACCATTAAAATCATCAATATTGCCGGAAATCAAATGTTGGCGACCTCCACGGGAATGGATCTTTCTGCAAAGATCTTTGAAATCGTAGCTGAAGTTGGGCAGTTACCCACTGAGATCACAGTAGATTACCTGAAAACAGAATTGCAGGAGCTGTTTTGATTATTGAAGAAGGATAGCAATTCCCTCCACGAAAATCTTGTCACCGGCGATTAATTTTGCCCGTTTGCGCAATTCTTTCTCACCGTTTCTTTTCACCGAACCATCTTCGACAATCATCTTTGCATGGCCGCCCGTTTGAGCAACACCGGTGGCCTTCAGCAACTGAATTAATTCGATGTACTCCCCTTCAATTTTGAACTCAATAGATTTCATACTTTCTTTTGTTGTTCGGTATATAAGGCGTATAGTTGTTCTGCTGCCTCCAGCGAACTCAGTTCTCCACATAAAACGAGCTCCTCACTTTTCCTAAGCGCCTGCAGAACAATTTCTTTTGAATAAAAGTCATTCAAGATCAACTCTTTCAAGGTTTCATTCAGCCAGAACGCATTTTGCTGATTCCTAGTTGACTCGATCGATCCATTGATCGTATTCTGATTTATGAAACTTTCAATGCATCCCCAGACGTTATCGATCTGTTTGTGTTCGATTGAACTTACCGTCATAGCCTGAGGAATCCATTTATTCGCTCTGGGAGGAAACAAATGCATAGCGTTCGCGTATTCCCGTCTTGCCAGTTCCGCTTTTTGCTCATTGCCACTATCCGCTTTTGTGATCACTAAGGCATCCGCCATTTCCATAATGCCACGCTTGATTCCCTGTAACTCATCTCCTGCACCTGCCAACATAAGTAAAAGGAAGAAATCCACCATTGAATGGACCAGTGTTTCTGATTGTCCAACACCTACTGTTTCCACCAGGATAACATCAAAACCGGCTGCTTCACACAGAAAAATACTTTCACGTGTTTTGCGCGCAACCCCTCCTAAAGTCGTTCCGGCCGCTGTTGGACGAATGAAGACTTGTTCCATGACGGAAAGCTCTTGCATGCGCGTTTTGTCACCTAAAATACTACCACCACTGCTCGAACTGGAAGGGTCGATGGCAAGAACGGCCACTCTTTTCCCACGTTCAACCAACAATTTACCAAAGCTCTCAATGAACGTACTTTTTCCAACTCCTGGTACACCGGTAATACCTATTCGCACTGATTTCCCGGTAAACGGAAGGCACTTGCTGATCAATTCAGCTGCTGGCCGACGGTCTTCCAGTCGTGTACTTTCGATCAGGGTAATGGAGGAACTCAACGCTTCTCTATTGCCATTTCGCAAATCGGCGAGCAATTGATCTACGGAACGACCTGTTCGGCGTTCTCGACGTAGGTTCAACCAGTGTTCGAGGTGTTCTTGATCCATCTATACAAATGTACGTTGTTTTCAACAGAACAAGGATCAAAGAACAAGGAGCAAGGAGTTTTCTTTAAAAATCGATTTTTTGATTTCAACTTCCTTATTTACTGGCAACAAATTATTCATTGGACTCTTTGTTCTTTGTTCGTACTAAGAATTCCAAATACTGAATAAACACTACCTTTATTTCCAATGAAGCGTATTGGTTTACTTTCAGACACGCATGGCTACATTGACCCCAAGATCTATGAGCATTTCAAAGATGTAGATGAGATCTGGCATGCCGGGGATATCGGTTCGCTGGACGTCATCGATGAACTACGTAAATTCAAACCTCTTCGGGGAGTCTATGGCAATATTGATGATCATAAGATCCGACAAGAACTCCCGGAATTCAGTCGTTTTTTTTGTGAAGAAGTGGAAGTGCTGATCACACATATTGCGGGTAAGCCGGGTAAATATGCCAAACCTGCCTTTGAGGAGATCGAACGAAGGCCACCTAAACTATTTATTTGTGGTCATTCACATATCCTGCTTGTTCAAATGGACAAACGCTACGACATGCTATGGATGAATCCCGGAGCTTGTGGTTTCAAGGGCTTTCATTCGGTTAAAACTGTTCTGCGTTTCTCGATTTCCGGCGATCGTATTCATGATCTTGAGGCGATTGAACTTGGCAAACGCGTTTAAATGAAATTTTTCCTTTTTCTTTGCGTTAGAGATGCGAATGAAGTTTCCTTTTATTGTTTGTACCCTTTTATTCTGCGGAAAATTCCTCTCTCAAACAGGAGGTGCACATGCGTTTGCTTTTCTGGATCTCACCTATAATGCGCGTGCTGCAGCATTGGGCAATGACTTTATCTCGATCAAGGATCAGGATATTAATTTAGGTATGGCAAACGCTTCTCTGCTCAACCCTAAAATGATTGGGCAAATGAGTTTCAATCAGGCACTCTTGTCAGGGGGAATCAACTACGGTCAGGCGGCATATGGGTTAAAATTAAAAGAAGGAGTTTTTGGCGCATCTGTTCGCTATGTGAGCTATGGAAATTTCACCAGAACTGAAGTCAATGGAACTTCTGCTGGTACATTCTCTCCTTTCGAGTGCATTTTGCGAGGGGCTTATGGAAAACAGCTGAATCCAAGAATCTCGGTAGGGGGCGCCTTGAATCTGATCGCGTCTCAGCTGGAAAACTACAATGCTTTTGGTGCGTCCGTGGATCTTTCAGGAACTTTTACCGACAAGAATGACAACTTATTAGTAACCGCACTGGTAAAAAATGCGGGAATTCAGTTCAACAACTATGTCAGCAAAGAAAATGATGCATTACCAGTTGAATTTCAATTAGCTGCATCCTATAAATTAAATCATGCGCCTTTCCGATTCTCATTACTGGCGCACCATCTTAACCGTTGGGACATTACCTATTATGACCCAACGTTAAAACCAACAGTAGACGCCTTAACCGGGGACACCATACCTGTGAAATATGCAGGTTTTGGAGAAAAATTAGCTCAACACTTCACCTACCAGGTTGAAATACTGATTTCAAAAAATCTTCATCTACGTACCGGATTTGATTACCATCGTCGACAAGAAATGAAACTGACCGATCGACCTGGTTTGTCAGGTTTTACAATGGGAATTGGGATGTATTTCAAAAAATTTAGCCTGGATTATGGGTTCTCTATCACTTCCCGAGCAGGATTCAATAACATGCTGACTTTTTCCAGCAATCTTTCCCAATGGCGGAAATAGCTATTTGCAACATATTTGTGGTAAAAAAGTAAAAGACGCTTAAATTAGCGCTATGCTTTCGGAAAAAAAGATCACCATCGCCGTTGACGGATATTCTTCATGTGGAAAAAGTACCCTTGCAAAAGCATTGGCTGGATCCCTGGGCTACCTTTTCATTGATTCCGGAGCAATGTATCGTGGCGTTACACTCTACTGCATGCGAAGTGGACTCATCGAAAATGGTGTTTTGCAAAAAGAAGCCATTGAAAACGCATTGAATGAGATTGAACTCCATTTTGAATACAACCCCGAAACCGATATCTCTGAATTGATCCTTAATGGAGAAAATGTAGAGCATCAGATCCGCATGCCCAATGTAGCAGCCAATGTTTCTAAAGTTGCCGCTATCAAAAGTGTACGACATAAATTGGTGGAAGAACAGCGCAAGATCGGCGCGAATGGAGGCATTGTAATGGATGGTCGAGATATCGGCTCTGTCGTATTTCCAAATGCAGAACTGAAATTATTCGTAACGGCAGCCCCTGAGATCCGCGCACAACGCAGAAAAGACGAATTAGAATCAAAAGGAGTTCAAATCACACTGGATGAAGTGATCGCCAATCTCATGGAACGTGATCTCATCGATTCTACCCGTGAAGAAAGCCCACTGATTCAAGTAGAGGATGCCATCGTTATAGATACCTCTTACCTCACCAGAGAAGAGCAACTTAAACAAGCACTAGAACTTGTTAATCAAGTTACTTTGCAGAATTAATCAATTGACAATTTCTCAATTGACAATTCCCTCCCCACAAAATCCTGCAGTCACCTTCATAAAACCTAAACAAAACATCACAATTAGTATTCAAAATAATTGTCCATTGTGAATTGTCCTTTGTCAATTGTCCATTGTGAATTGTGAATTGTCCATTGTGAATTGTGAATTGTCCTTTGTCCATTGTGAATTGTGAATTGTCCATTCTTAAATGTCCATCGAAAAAGTTATTTTCTGTTCAAACTTGTTAAATTAATTAAGAATTAATAGATTCGTGTTAAATTATACTTGCAGATGAACTCTATTGGTAAAGTAACAGAAGACCTCATCAACCGCAGTCCCTTTTTAAGAGAAGCGATGACGGATGATCTCATCAATATTTCTGCACTCGCCCGAAAACTAAAGCCAGAGATCGAGCAAATTGTGGGTAAAGAAGTCAAAGAAGGCGCAATCATCATGGCAATTAAACGCATGACTCCGGGACTTTACCATCGATTAAACCTGAAAATCACAAAAGTCATGGGAGACCTTGGAGATTTTCTTGTGCGAAGTAATCTGATTGACTACACCTTTGAAAATTCAGATTCATTAAAAACCAAACAAGGGGAACTCATCAATGAGATCAATAAGGATAATGACAGTTTTTTCGCATTGTGCAAAGGCGTTACCGAAACAACTTTCATTGTGAACGCACAAAAAAAGGAGGTTGTTGAACGCATCTTTAAAAACGACAAGCTCAAATCAAACACCATTGACCTCGCCTCTGTGACCGTAAAATTACCCAAGATCAATACTGAAATCTACGGAATCTATTACTACATTCTGAAACACCTTGCCTGGGAAGGAATCAACATCGTAGAGATTGTATCTACATCCAATGAATTCACGGTAATCGTAAAACAGGACGATGTCGACAAAGCATTCAAGATCCTCATGCAGATCAAGCGTATTTCTTAAGATCAATTTGCGTCGATCAGCTCCCCATTGGATAATTTTTCAAATTGGAGAATGGAAGGAACTCCTTTGAAGTAGATATCTCCGTCGGATAAAGTTTGAGCCTTAAGTTTAATTCCTTGTGCTTTTATCTTTATATCTCCTTGTGTATTGGAAACGACAGTTGCTGAGTCAGATAGATCCATTCCATATAGATCACAATAGCCATTACTTCTGATGTTCAAATTGGCGTACTGAGCAGTTCCAGAAAATGTAAAATCTCCCCAACCATGACTGATTGTTGCATAGATCTGCTGGGCATCCATATTTAGAGTGACCGATCCCGCTCCATCGCGTATTAGGAATGTGAGCCAATCGAACTTCAGTTTCCCTTTATTTGTCAAAGGTTCCGTACCCTCAAAATGAATATTGATCAGGCTGGTAAAATGGATCTCTACTTTGATCTTTTTCTTGTATGACCGAAGAAAATTGCACCGATTCTCGTTACTGACATCCAATAAACCATCAGAAACACTGACTAAAACGTGATTCAACAAATTCTTACCACCTGTTAGAACTATTTTATCCGTAGAATCCTGGATTAGCTCATAAATGAGATGTTCGTGTAAGTAAACCTTATCAAATGAATCAAGCGGTATTTCGACACTCGTTTCTTCTCCCGCCGTTTTTGCACACGTCCGGTCTTCCGCTTTTTTGCAAGAGGTAGAAATTGCCAGCAGAAGGATTATTCCAAATGCAATTCTCATCGTCCTCGCTTAAAATTAAACGTGTAACCCATACCCCATTCTACATAGTCAGCCCGCGCCCAATGCGACTTCAAAACGACCTGTGCATGCACTCCACTTGGAAAGTAGTACCTCATTCCAACTCGATGATACATGAAATCCTCCGGTTGATACTTGTCTTTCAGGTATACTCCCATTCCCAATGCAAAATGCAAACGATCAAGCGGTAAAACATAACCCATATATAGCCCTAACTGCAAGATATCCCATTGCGTTTTTGGAACTTCCGTCTTATAGCCGAGAATTGCCTGTTTAGAAATTACGTCGAATGCAGCTTCATAACCCACTTTCGGTCGGGAGAACCAACGTGCAAAAGCGCTCAGAGCATAGACAGGGTATTTCTTCCTATCCGTTGGATATACTTCTTTCACTGATCCGATAGCAGTGACACCAAAAAGCCATTTCTGAAACGGAACTGTTTGTTGTAAATGAGAGGTATCCTTGTCCGTTTTGGTAATCTGGCGTGCATATCCAAGCGACATATACGGCAGATTGATTCCCAAATTCGGAACTTTCGTTGCCCCATTACTAAAGTGAGTCATGTCTAACCCAAGTGTGATCGTATTTCGTCGAAAAAGAAACTCACTCTTTAAACCAATGCAGATCATAGCATTGACATGCGTACTCATGGCATCATTCTTCGGATTTGTAAGCTGGTCAAAAACCTTATTGGTGTAACCTAAGCCAGATCCCAATTTCCCTAAAAAACGATATTTCTTTAATCCAATAAATGGAAATTCAATGAAACCGTACATTCCGGCAAAGCGGCCAAGGATTTCATTGTTTCCAACCGAACCATAAAAGCCGGTAACACCATATGTAGGAAAACCACTTGGTTCATGCCATTGTCTTCGTCCTTTGGTGTGGACATACCACGTTAGTTCACCAGCGAGCGCCTGAGATTGAGGCAAGTGCCCCATCACACCTCTGTGAGCCGCCAGGAACCCCACTTTTTGACGGTATTCCATACCCCACTCCAGACGGTATTGTGCACGAATTGAACCCGTACAAAAAAGCAGTATGACCAGCATCAGTCGCATCAGAACAAAATTAACCAAAAGCCACGCTCCGACTTAAAAATTCTATTTTTAACAAAAAAAAGTATGGATCCCCGATTAGCTGCCTTCGAACGTTTACTGAACATCATGGATGAACTTAGGGAAAAATGTCCCTGGGACCAAAAGCAAACACTGGAATCACTTCGTCATCTAACGATCGAAGAAACGTATGAGTTGGCCGATGCCATCACATCAAATGATCTGAATGCGCTGAAAGGAGAGATCGGTGATCTTTTTCTGCATATGGTGTTCTATTGCAAAATCGGATCCGAACAAGGAGCTTTTGATGTTACGGATGTACTGAATGCCATTTGTGATAAACTTGTTCACCGTCACCCACACATTTATGGAGATGTGACCGTTACTTCAGAGGAAGATGTGAAGGCGAACTGGGAAAAACTCAAACTGAAAGAAGGTAAAAAATCTGTGCTGGAAGGCGTCCCCCTATCACTCCCGGCCATGGTAAAAGCCGCACGAATTCAGGAAAAAGTAAAAGGAATCGGCTTCGAATGGGACAATGCAGAGGATGTATGGGAAAAGGTTCGTGAAGAGTTAGATGAATTTCATGAGGAAAGCATCCGTAATACCCCACACATGGAAGAAGAGTTTGGGGATGTTTTGTTCTCATTAATCAATTATGCACGTTTCAAGGATATCAATCCGGAAAATGCGCTTGCGAAAACCAATAAAAAGTTCATAGATCGCTTTCAACTCATGGAGAAAATGATCATAGAAGACGGAAAGGTCATTTCAGATATGAATCTTGAGGAGATGGATGTATACTGGGAGAGAGCGAAGAGGGAATTGAAGATTTGAAGATTCGAAGATTTGAGGATTTGAAATTTCCAAATTCCAAATACCGAATTCTAAATAGTCTCACCGCTCAATCAACCAAATCTACCG
>CAIYQV010000127.1 GCA_903928365.1 uncultured Flavobacteriia bacterium | reverse complement strand
CAGTTCCTGAGCGCGCTCAGTTGAACCCAAATAGTAGAGGTACCGCTCAAAATGAGCCAAAACCGGCTTATAACCTGCCATTTGCATTTCAAAGAAGAGTTTATCTTCGAACATGGGCGCATTGTGAAAGGCGAATTCGACGAGCACATAGCTATCACCAAAGGTCATGAAGTTTTTTTCTTTGACTCTGAATTCAAGCGTCTCGTCAAAATAGTATTCTGCCGCTGCTTCGATCTCAATGTCTAAACCCAATTTAGAAGCGTTTTCACGAACATGATTTAATCCTTCAAGGATTCGCTCTGAATTATTAGGATACACCTCACTCATAATGTGTGGTGTGGTAATTACTTTTTGATAACCCAGACTTTGAAATTTAGTCAGCATGGCAATCGACTCATCCATCGTTCTGGCACCATCATCAATTCCCGGAATGAGGTGACTGTGAATGTCTACCTTCAGATCCGATAAGTTATAAGGATCTAATTTCTTTTTGAAGAGGTTACCGAACAAGCCCATTTATCTGTTCTCGTACATTTTTGAATAATAGGTTCGATAGGTACCACTGGTCACTTTCTCAACCCAATCGTTATTCGCGAGATACCAATCCACTGTATTTTCCAAACCTTCTTCAAAGGTTATTGAAGGTTTCCAACCCAATTCTGTTTCAAGTTTAGTCGCATCGATCGCGTAGCGCAGGTCATGACCTTTACGGTCTGTCACATAGGTAATGAGTTCTTCAGATTCTCCCTCTGCTCTATTTAGCTTTCTATCCATAAGTCGGCATAAATAACGTACCAGGTCAATATTCGTCCACTCATTCAATCCTCCCACATTATAGGATTCCCCTACTTTTCCGTTGTGAAAAATCACATCGATTGCACGCGCATGGTCCTCTACCCACAACCAATCGCGCACATTTTCCCCTTTCCCATAAACAGGTAAAGGTTTTTTCTGAACGATATTATGGATCATCAAAGGAATGAGTTTCTCCGGAAAATGATGACTGCCGTAATTATTGGAACAATTCGACATTTTCACAGGTAAGCCATAGGTATGGTGATAGGCTGAAACAAAGTGATCCGAAGAAGCTTTTGATGCAGAATAAGGACTGCGCGGATCATATGAAGTTTGCTCGGTGAAATAGCCTTCATCCGTTAAGCTACCATAGACTTCATCCGTGGATACATGATGAAACACATGCTCTTTTTCTTCCTTCCAACTTGCCTTGGCTTGCTGAAGAAGGTTCACCGTTCCAACAACATTCGTCATGACAAAATCCATAGGACCCTCGATCGAACGATCCACATGCGATTCTGCTGCTAAATGAATGACGTCAGTAATATTAAATTGCTCAAAAACCTCCTTAACATCGGACGCTGTGACAATGTCCCCCTTGAAAAAAGAATAATTTTCAGCTGTATCGACGTCCTTCAAATTCTCCAGATTTCCTGCATAAGTCAACTTATCAAAATTGACGATTTGGTAGTGAGGATATTTTCTGACTAATAGTCGAACAACATGTGAACCAATAAATCCAGCTCCACCGGTAACTAAAATGCGTTTTTCGAATTTCATTCTTTATCCTTTTTAAGTTCAATTCTAGGGACCAGTATTCCAAATCCTTAATCTTTCCTTTGAAGATACCTTTAACATCCACAAAAACGCCCTTACCATCTTTCAGCATAGCTTTGAAATCCGACTCCGATAACGCTTTATACTCCTTATGATTTACGGCCACAATAATTGCATCGTAGTCATTCGCATGGTTTGGTGCCAGACCAACCCCGTATTCATGTTTCATTTCTTCAGAGGAAGCATGCGGATCAACTAAATCAACATGTACTTGAAATGAAGTGAGTTCATTCACAACGTCGATCACTTTGGAATTTCGGATATCGCTTACATCTTCTTTAAACGTTGCTCCCATTACAAGAACTTTG
>CAIYQV010000126.1 GCA_903928365.1 uncultured Flavobacteriia bacterium | reverse complement strand
TACCGCAAAGGATATATTATTCTTGATTCCAGACAAGATTGGATCTCTGCAATGCCTTATTTGCTAAAAGCAGCAACTGATCTTGACAAAAATTTCGATGCCTATTCCGCTTCCGAAAAAAGTGCTCCAACGGATGCCTTGTACCATTTAGCACGCTGTTATCATTATGACGCACAATTAGATAAGGCCCGTGAGTATTACAATCGGTTTATCGAAGAATCAAATTCTAAATCAGAATTGATTGAGAGGTCAAAATTGCGACTGCTTCAATGTGATGTGGCACAAAAACTTATAGAAGCTCCAAGAAGTTCAAAAGTGGTGAATATCGGTGATAAGGTAAATACCGTTTACCCTGAATATTCTCCGGTGATCTCTTTTGACGGAAGCGCGATCTATTTTACTTCCCGCAGACAATGGGCAGACAATTCAACCGATGAATTCAGGGATCCACTTTTAAATCAATTTCCCGAAGACATCTATGTGAGTTACCGAGATTTTGATTCTCAGCAATGGCAGACCCCTGAGCGCCTATCTATGTGTGATGGACGATTGAATGAAGCGACTGTTACAGTCAGTTCAGATGAGAGAAGGATCTACACCTACGAAGACCGAACAGGAAATGGTGATATCTATTTTGCCGATTTCAGAATGAATAAATTCCGTGATCTTACCATCCTTCCTTACAGCAAATTCAATACACAATACTGGGAGACGCATTGTACCGTGACTCCTGATGGGTTGCAAATGTATTTTGTTTCTGATCGTCCGGGCGGACTTGGTGGACGCGACATCTACCGAATGGTTAAATTACCAACAGGTAACTGGAGCGCTCCTATGAATCTGGGTCCGACGATCAATACGCCATATGACGAGGAGTCACCATTCATTGCGATCGACAATAAAACACTTTATTATTCCAGCAATGGGCCCTTGAGTATGGGTGAATTCGACATTTTTGTTTCTGTAAAAGGCGAAGAAAACAATTGGTCTACTCCTTTGAATTTAGGGTACCCTATTAACTCCCCTGGAGACGATGTGTTTTATACCACCACTGCAGATGGCTCCAAAGGGTATCTTACATCGTTCAGACGTGATGGAAAAGGTGAAAAAGATATTTATGAAATTGAGAATGATGTAACACGTATCGACGACCTTGCTATTCTCAAAGCCACATTGCGCACTTCCGATGGATCACTTATTCCTGAAAGAATTTGTGCAATGGTAAAATGCACCAGCTGTGATTTCATTGATGAAAAACTGATTAAACCACGTGTCCGAGATGGAGTTTTCCTTGGACAATTGGCTCCATGCAGAGAATATGAAATTTCATTCAAACTGGATTCAACGGTTGATGCCATCTATACTACGACTTTTCGAACAGAATGTAAACACGGATATCAGGAAATCCATGTAGATGCCGTACTTGATATTGAGCGAAACACGATCGTTCCTGATCTGGATTACCTACTCGATGGAAAGGTTGCTGACAAGAAAAACGGCGCTTTACTTGACTCTGTAACCCTTGTTTTTAAAGATGTAAAAACAGGAAAAATTCTGGAAACAGTTCAAACCGATGCCAACGGAGAATTCCGGTCAAATGTGTTGAAGGATGGATTCCCTGGTAAAAAAATCAACTATGAGGTAACTGTTTCAAAGGGTAAATACATTACACAAACCTTTGAATGGAAAATAAAACTGGACACCATCCTGGACCATCATCTCTCTTATGAATTGGAAATGATCGACATAGGATTGGATCTTGCAAAGATCTTCGATCTAAAACCGATTTACTTTGATCTAAACAAATGGAATATCCGACCAGATGCTAAAATAGAACTCAACAAAATTGTCAAAGCGCTCAACGACAATCCATCTGTGGAAATTGAATTGGGATCCCATACGGATTGTAGAAGTTCAAAAACATATAATATGACATTATCTGATAAACGAGCTAAAGCATCTGCAGCGTATATCAAGGCAAGAATAACCAATCCGAACCGTGTATACGGCAAAGGGTATGGTGAATCTCAACTCGTGAATGGATGCGAATGTGAAGGCGCCGTAAAATCCACTTGTTCGGAGGCTGAGCACCAGGCGAATCGTCGCACTGAGTTCAAGATTGTGAAATACTAATCAGATGAAATTAAATCTTGAACGCCCTTTAGCCGTTTTTGATCTTGAAACGACAGGGATCAACATTACCAAGGACAGGATCGTAGAAATTGCAATTATACGCATTGATCCGGATGGTACAGAAACCTCCTATTGTAAACGAGTCAATCCGGGATTGCCTATTCCTCCTGAAATTACTGCCATAATCGGCATTACGAACGAGGATGTAAAAAACGAACCTAGATTTGAAGACCTTGCGGCGGAGATCGTTGAATTCATTGGGAACTCAGACCTTGCAGGTTACAATTCAAACAAATTTGACATTCCTGTTCTTGCGGAAGAACTGATGCGCGCAGGATCTGATTTTGAGGTATCTAAAAGACGTTTTGTTGATGTCCAAAACATCTTCCATCGAATGGAACAGCGAACGCTTACAGCAGCTTATCAGTTTTATTGTCAAAAGAATCTGGAGAATGCACATAGTGCGCTTTACGATACAAAAGCAACTCTGGATGTCTTAAAAGCCCAACTTGAGCGCTATGAAGCACTTACCAATGACGTGACATTTCTGGCTGATTTCTCCAAAGGAAGCAACTTCAATTTGCTCGATTTTGCTGGACGGTTGGCTGTGAATGAACAAGGTGATGCCATGTACAATTTCGGCAAGCATAAAGGCAAAACCATTAAAGAGGTAATGACAATCGAACCAGGTTATTATGGATGGATGCTGGATGCTGATTTTCCGCTCTACACGAAACAGTGCCTTAGAAAAGAAATGGAGCGTATCCGCTCAGAACGTCAGGCTGAGCAGAATAGTGAAACGGATCTGCAGCAAAAACTAGAAGCTCTGAAAAATAAATTCAAATAAGATGAAGATCATTTGCATCGGAAGAAATTACGCTGATCACGCCAAAGAAATGAATGCAGCTGTACCTTCAGAACCAGTGTTCTTTTTAAAACCAGACACTTCATTACTAAAAGAAGGAAGTGATTTTTATTATCCTGATTTCACTCAAGATCTTCATTATGAATGTGAAGTGGTTGTGCGAATTGATAAAGTAGGAAAGAACATTGCAGAAAAATTCGCCCATAAGTACTATTCTTCCATTTCACTTGGGATTGATTTTACAGCCAGAGACCTTCAACAAAAATGCAAGGAGAAAGGTCTCCCGTGGGAGATTGGTAAAGCTTTTGAGCACAGCGCCCCTCTTTCGAATACTTTTCTTTCAAAAAATGATTTAAACTTAAATCAACTAGAATTCGAACTTCATCAGAACGGAAAAACAGTTCAAAAAGGAAACACGAAAGACATGATTTTCTCGATCGATCAGATCATTGCGTATGTATCTCGATTCATGACTTTAAAAACGGGCGATCTAATATACACAGGCACTCCTGTTGGCGTTGGACCTGTCGCTATCGGTGATGCACTGGAAGGATATATCGGATCCACCAAGATGTTCCGATTTGATGTGAAGTAATCACTTCCCCTTTGCTTTAATCACAATCAGAACCGTGTAAAGCATAATTTTAAAATCAAGCGCCAGCGTTTGATTCTTGAGATACAATAAGTCGTACTTCATTCGTTGAAGCATCTGATCGACATTCTCTGCATAACCGTATTTAACCTGTCCCCAGGAAGTAATTCCGGGCCTTACACGAGTTAATTGAAGAAACTGTGGTTCTATGGGCACAATCTGATCAATGTAGAATTGACGCTCCGGACGTGGTCCGACCAATGACATATCCCCTATGATCACATTTACGAATTGTGGAAATTCATCCAGTCTCGATTTCCTCATGAAGCGTCCAATCCCTGTAATTCTGGGATCGTTGGCAGAGGACAACTGCGGCCCCTGATTTTCGGCATCCACGTACATTGTTCTAAATTTAATGATCCGGAATGTACGTCCATTCAAACCTACCCTTTCCTGCAAGAAAAAAACAGGACCTGGTGAAGAAATCCGCACTGCAATAGCCAAAATAAGATAAACAGGTAAAAGAACAATGATTGCCACAAAAGATAGAATCACGTCAAGAAATCGTTTGATAGCTTGTTGCCATACCGGCATCACTTCTGGATTGACATCAATAAGAACCACACCGAAGATGTTGTTCATTTTCACAGATCCTGAAAGAATATCATACATATCCGGTAGAATCTTTATCCGAATATTTCCTCCTTCAATCCTCGAAATGATAGAGCGCAACTTATCATGTTCCGTGCTTTCCAAAGCGATGATCACCTCTTCAATTTCCTGCTCTCGCAAAATCTTTTCAAGGTTCTTGACATGACCTAAATAGGTAAGTTTTTGCTCCAACTGACGATCTACCCCGTTAATATTGACAAAACCTACAAAACGATGTATGCCTTTTTGCAATTGGGTTATTTCGTTGTAAATCTCAACTGCTTTATCACTTCCACCAATGAGAACAGTAGCGAAAGCCCCTCTACCCGAGTGAATACGGGAAACGAGCACCGTAACAAAAAGGAGTCGTGGTAATATTAAGCAAATGAAATGGTTAAAGAATAGAAACAACATCAGATTGTAGTACTGATGGTATTCTGAAATCTGGTCATCCAACAGAAACGTAAAGAAAATACACAACGAACCAAGCAAAGTGGCCTGAAATGTAAGATGAAGAATCTTGATGCGGTAAAGACGCTTCACATCGTGGTATGTTCCAAGCAAATAATATAGTAGCAGCCAAAGAAAAGGAATAATGGTAAGACCGGCATAAAAAGCCTCACTCACTTCAAAAGGGACCTGTTCAACAGAGACCTTACGAAAATAATAAAACGAAAACCATGAGACAGATGAAAAGATCCAGTCCAACAAAATCAAAAGGCTTACCGTTCCCTTATGCTGCATTCCTCCTTAAAAATGGACTACTTTAATGTTATCGAGTACAATTACACCATCAGTATCTCCTTCATCAAGCGCTGCCTGGAAAGACATCAAGAAACTGTTGGCTCCTGAAGAATTTGAAATGATTTCTTTGAGATCCAAATAGATCTTTTTCCACTTCACCTCTGCAGGTTTCTGAGAATTCAACTGGATATTGACATTGTTTTTTGGAGCAGAACTGGAAGACAGAGCAATCACCCCTGTTACGATGGAATTGGTATTGTAATAATCCAGCTCCAGATAAACTTCCTCCCCTTTCGGTAAAGCAAGTTCTTGAGTGGTGTAGGCTACCCAACTGCTATCAACTGCATCCAGCGTAGAAATTCCATAACGATTCCATTTCATGATCAACGGATCGGTTCCTATGATCATCGTATCTGCAGACGTAGGATCCGTATTTATCTTAATCGCGGCATCCTCAAAATCCTCGATCCAAAACTGGGAATAGGAATTATACTTTGTAACAGGATTGATCGTCAAGGTTTTGTTCTGGACCAATTCCGCAGTGATCTCATATCTATCTACGAACGGATAGATCTTTTTAGTTGCGGCAATCCCATTATTACGAACTGTTGGATATAGCTTGATATTACATGTTCCACTTTGCAGAATCGGAATTTTGAAGGGAACTTCAAAAACACCAATAATCTTGTCATTGACATAGACCCATGCATCAGAAAAATTGTGGCTCAACTCCCCTTCAATATTCACCAGATCAGGGTTTTCAATTAATGTCCACTCCGTCACTTCCAGCCATGCCGGATCAGGATTGTTCTTTACGCAACCGGTTAATAAAAGAATCGTAGACAGTATACCGATCAGACTTTTCATAAGTGACAAAGATAACGTGGTGTCCTCTTAGTTATTGTCCACCATTACCGATGAAGACAATTTTAATTTATCCATGATCTGTTGCGCAACTTCTAATGCACGGAAACCATCTTCGAGAGAAACCACAGGTACTGTATCGGAAACAATCGAATGATGGAAGGAAGCCAATTCCTCTCGAATAGCATTGATCTCTGTGATATCTGGTTTATCAAAAAAGATTTTTTTAACGGGCTTCCCCGGACCAAGATCAAAAACGATATCCAAAGGATCAGGTTCTCCTTCAACATCTTCCATTCGCACAACTTCCATTTCCTTTGTAAGAAAATCCACACTGATGTATGCATCTTTCTGAAAGAATCGCGACTTGCGCATGTTTTTCATGGAAATCCTCGAGGAGGTAAGATTGGCAACACATCCATTGTCAAATTCGATTCGTGCGTTGGTAATGTCCGGAGTATCACTTACAACGGAAACACCTGACGCGGATATTCTTTTGATACCCGATTTCACAACAGTTAAAATAATATCCAGATCATGGATCATTAGATCCAGCACCACAGGAACATCCGTCCCTCTAGGATTAAACTGTGCCAATCGATGCGTTTCAATAAACATGGTTTTATTGAAATAAGGCAATGCCGC
>CAIYQV010000125.1 GCA_903928365.1 uncultured Flavobacteriia bacterium | reverse complement strand
TACACAAGCCGTATTCTCCTTACGAGGTAAGCCGCTGAATTGTTATGGATTGACGAAAAAGGTCGTTTATGAAAATGAAGAGTTCAATCTGGTCCAGGCTGCATTGGATATCGAAGAGGAGATGGATAACTTGCGTTACAATAATATTGTAATCGCAACCGATGCCGATGTGGATGGGATGCACATTCGCATGTTGTTATTGACCTTCTTCCTGCAGTTTTTCCCGGATCTGGTGAAGCGAAATCATGTGTATGTACTGCAGACACCATTATTCCGTGTGAGAAATAAAAAGAAAACAATCTATTGTTACTCAGATGAAGAACGTAGAAGTGCCATTGAAGAACTTGGAAAGAATCCAGAGATTACTCGATTTAAAGGATTGGGAGAAATTTCACCAGATGAGTTTAAGCACTTTATAGGGGATGATATACGATTGGAACCCGTGATCTTGTCCAAAGACGCTTCGATTGATTCGATCCTTTCCTATTTTATGGGTAAGAATACACAAGAACGTCAGGATTTCATTATAGAGAACTTACGTGTTGAAAAAGATCTTGCAACCGAAATAAGTGAAGATACATTGATATCTGAATCTTCTGAATCGGATGAAAACCTTGAAAAAGCATCGTAATTATGGCAGAAGACGAATTGGAAGAAACACAAGGGCAGGACGATGTAAATCCATTTGAGAATAAATCAGTGGATGACAAGATCATTCCGTTGGGTGGATTGTATGAAAATTGGTTTCTGGATTATGCGAGTTATGTAATTCTGGAACGTGCAGTTCCTTCTTTGTTCGATGGTTTAAAGCCTGTTCAACGTCGGATTCTGCACTCCATGAAGGAAATGGATGATGGTCGCTACAACAAGGTGGCCAACATCATAGGTAACACGATGAAGTATCACCCGCATGGAGATGCTTCTATTGGTGACGCGTTGGTTCAGTTGGGACAAAAAGATCTGTTAATCGATTGTCAGGGTAACTGGGGTAATACACTTACCGGCGACGGTGCTGCAGCTGCAAGATATATAGAAGCGCGACTTTCAAAGTTTGCACTGCATGTGGTGTTTAATCCTAAAACAACAAACTGGCTAAGTAGTTATGATGGTCGGAATAAAGAACCTGAACAACTTCCGGTAAAATTCCCCCTTCTTTTAGCACAAGGCGGAGAAGGAATTGCGGTAGGGATGGCATGTAAGTTCTTACCTCATAATTTTAACGAGTTGATCGATCAGTCGATCAATCATTTACGAGGAAAAAAGGTGGAAATACTTCCGGACTTCCCAAATGGTGGAATGGCTGATTTCTCCAATTACAATGATGGAATTCGAGGAGGTAAGGTAAGAGTACGTGCCAAGATCAAAAAGCTGGACAATAAAACTTTGGTCATCAATGAGATTCCTTTTGGTACGACGACTGGTTCTTTGATCGAATCGGTCATCAAGGCAAACGATAAAGGTAAGATCAAGATCAAAAAGATCGAAGATAATACAGCATCAGATGCGGAGGTGATTATTCATTTGGCTCCCGGGGTCTCACCGGATAAAACGCTTGATGCACTCTATGCATTTACGGATTGTGAGGTATCGATTTCGCCAAACTCATCCATTATTGACAAAGACACTCCGAAATTTATTGGAGTAAGTGAGATCTTAAGGGTTAATACGGACAATACAGTGCGTCTGTTGAAACTCGAGTTGGAAATAAAACTAGACGAACTTGAACGTCAATGGCATTTCTCTACCTTGGAAAAGATCTTCATTAATGAAGAAATGTACATCGATTTTAAATTGTACCATGATAGGGAATCACTTTATGCGTATCTCTATAAGCGGTTTGAGAAGTACAAAAAGCAATTGATCAGGGAGATTACAGACGAAGATCTTCAGAAACTGACCCAGATTCCCATGATCCGTATTACTCGTTTCGATGGAGATAAGGCGGATGAGGCGCTGTTGAAGTTGGAGGAAGAAATGGAGGTCGTAAAAGAAAAACTAGCCAATCTTATCGAATACGCCATTGAATATTTTAAGGATATAAAGAAACGTTTTGGTGTTGGACGGGAAAGAAAAACCGAAATTAAGGTATTCGATACCATCAGTGCTACCAAGGTGATCATTGCCAATCGTAAGCTCTATGTAGATTATGAAGAAGGCTTTATTGGCTACGGCTTAAAGAAATCTGAGCCTGTCAACGATTGTTCAGAAATTGACGATGTGATTATCTTTTTCGCCACAGGCAAAATGATGATCACCAAAGTGGCAGATAAGAAATTCGTGGGTAAAGGAATTGTGCATGCCGATGTCTGGAAAAAAGGAGATAACAGAAC
>CAIYQV010000124.1 GCA_903928365.1 uncultured Flavobacteriia bacterium | reverse complement strand
TTGGGTTACAGCTATGACGTAACCGTATCCAAATTGAATAACGGAGTCTCAGGAGGTTCACATGAAATTTCCATGGGAATTAACTTAACATGTAAGAAGAAACCGGTATCGTTCAAAACGATCTCCTGTCCTTCGTTCTAAGCAATTTATTCAGCTGTATAGACCACTTTTCCTTTGATCATTGTCAGCATGGAGAAGTTTGGTTCGTAATCCGGATTCGCAGAAATAGGCCTTTCAAGAATCGTAAAGGTGGCATCTTTACCTTTTTCTAAGGTTCCAAGTTGATTTTCCTGAAAGGAAGCAAACGCAGCCCAACTAGTCATCCCTTTGAGACATTCTGAAAGTGTGATCTGTTCGTTCTTGTAGAAACCGGAGCCCGGTATTCCTTCCGCATTTTTGCGATTCACAGCCGCATGGATGGTCAGGAACGGATCGATGGATTCAACTGGGAAATCAGTTCCGATAGCTAACATTCCGTACTGATTCATTAGTGTACGATAGGCATACGCACCCAGCATGCGTTTTCTGCCTAATCGTTGTTCCGCCCAGCGTTGGTCACTAACGGCATGCACAGGTTGAACCGATGGAAAAACACCGTTCTTCGCAAACAATGAAAAATCTTCAGGATCAATAACCTGCGCGTGTTCTATGCGCCATCGGTGATCTTTATTTACTTCAAAAATACGAGCATAAAGATCAAGTAAAATGGCATTGGTAGAATCGCCAATAGCATGTGTGTTCATCTGGTAACCCGTTTCCTCACAAATGCTTGCGATCTTTTTCATCTCTGAAACAGGAGTGGTCAAAACGCCATAATGCCCATGTTGATCTGCGTAGGGTTTCTTGAGAAAAGCACCGCGTGACCCTAGCGCACCATCGGCCATTACCTTAAAACTTCTTATCAATAGGTTCTTGTAAGAATATATGCCATTTTTTCTCGCAAAAGCAATGTTCTCCCTGGAGGGAAGAAGCATTGCATACAGATTCAAACGGAAATCATGTTTGTCGATGAGGTCTTTAAAAAAGGCAATATCCGCGAATTCGATTCCTGCTTCGTGAACTCCTGTAATTCCATATTGATAAAGTTCTCCTTCAATTTCCTTCATGGCTTCGATCAGTTCCTTTTTGGGGAATTCAGGAACCATCGATAAAACGGGGTCCATGGCACGATCGATAAGTAATCCGGTGCACTCATTGTATTTGTTCAGTATAATAATTCCTCCTTCTATTTTTGATTGAGAGGTGATTCCGACATGCTTGAGGCAAGCCTCATTTACTAATACGGCATGTCCATCTATTCGACTCAAGCAAACAGGGGTATTGGGAAAGAGTGCGTTGAGTTTCTTGTTGTCCGGAAAAGAATCATTCGCCCATAAGGACTGATCCCAACCGCGACCTGATATGAATTTCCGATGGTAACGCGACTGGTATTTTTCAACCCGAAGTAATAATTCGTCCATGGAACGACAGCCAGTCAGATCGACGGTTAATTTTTGTTCTGCGTATGACAAGAGGTGTCCGTGGCAATCGGTAAATCCTGGATAGATCGACCTGCCTTCGGCATCCATTTCTTCTTTTGCATCGTATTTATTCATGATTTGTCTGTCCGGACCAACTTCAATGATCTTTCCATCCTTAATCGCCATTGCCTCGGCAGTGTGTTCAGCATCGTCCATGATGTGAATGTCCGCATTGTGTACGATCAGATCCACGGATTTTCCTTTGTAACAGGAATGAAGAGATACGGTTAGAACCAGGAAGAGGAGGATTGAGATGCTTCGCATAGTTTTTTTTTCAAAGATAGTTTTTAGATAGTAGGATTTTGAGACTTCAGGATTTCAGGACTTCAGGACTTCAAGACTTCAGGACTTCAGGATTTCAGGACCGCTGACGCTCAAAGACAACCCTTCGACGATGCTCAGGGTAAAAAGACTTCAGGACCGCTGACGCTCAAAGACAAAAGACTGCACTGATCTGAAATCAATAATCATCAAATCATTAAATCGTCAAATCGTCAAATCGTCAAATCGTCAAATCGTCAAATGATCCCATTTAAAACCCTACATCCAATTTCTCAATCACGAATCCAAATGCTTATCTTTGCACCCTCAAAAAAGAAGCACAGATGGAGATCTCAAAGACGTATGAATCCGGAAAAGCAGAGGAAAAATGGTATGCGCACTGGATGGAGAAAGGATATTTCAAATCCGTTCCTGATGATCGTGAGCCATATACGGTTGTAATTCCTCCACCTAACGTCACAGGAGTATTGCACATGGGCCATATGTTGAATAATACGATTCAGGATGTATTGGTTCGCCGTGCCAGAATGCTTGGTAAGAACGCATGTTGGGTCCCTGGGACAGATCATGCTTCTATTGCTACTGAGGCAAAAGTTGTGCAAAAATTGCGTCAGGAAGGGATTAAAAAATCGGATCTAACACGCGATGAATTTTTGAAACATGCTTTCGAATGGAAGGATAAGCATGGTGGTATCATCCTCGAGCAATTGAAAAAACTGGGTGCTTCTTGTGACTGGGATCGTACCAATTTCACCATGGATCCGGAGTATTCGGAATCAGTAATTGATGTGTTCATTGATCTTTTCAAAAAAGGTAAAGTATATCGAGGTGTTCGTATGGTGAACTGGGATCCAGAGGCCTTAACGGCGCTTTCTGATGAAGAAGTGATCCACAAAGAAGTAAATTCCAAATTGTTTTATGTTCGCTACAAGATCGCAGGAAGTGAGGATCAGTGGTTGACCATTGCTACAACACGACCAGAAACGATCCTTGGTGATACGGCTATCTGTATAAATCCAAATGATGAACGTTTTAAGAATCTGCATGGCAAGCAGGCCATTGTTCCTATTGCGAACCGAACGATTCCTATTATTCTGGATGATTATGTGGACATGGAATTTGGTACAGGATGTTTAAAGGTAACTCCTGCACACGACACCAATGACTACGAGCTTGGGAAGAAACATGGTATTGAAACGATCGATATTTTCCATGATAACGGAACATTGAATGCGCATGGGATGCACTACGATGGCATGGACCGTTTTGAGGTACGAAAAGCGATCGAAAAAGAACTTTACGATAAAGGATACTTGGTTAAAACGGAAGATCACATCAATAAGATCGGATTTTCTGAGCGTACCAATGCGGTGATCGAACCAAAACTGTCATTACAGTGGTTTGTTGACATGAAAGAACTTTCCCAGCCTGCTCTGGATAATGTCATGAATGGGAACATTCGTTTTCATCCGGAGAAATTCAAGAATACGTATCGTCACTGGATGGAAAACATCAAAGATTGGTGTATTTCGCGTCAGTTGTGGTGGGGACACCGAATTCCTGCATGGTATTTTGGTTCAGGAGCGGATGAATTTGTGGTTTCTAAAACGCTGGAAGAAGCTGTGAAACTAGCTACTGAAAAATCGGGCAGGGCAATTAGTGCTGATGAACTGCGTCAGGATGAGGATGTGCTAGACACCTGGTTCTCAAGCTGGTTATGGCCGATTTCTGTATTTAATGGATTGACAGATCCGGGAAATAAAGAGATCACCTATTACTATCCCACGAATGATCTGGTAACTGCTCCGGAAATTATGTTCTTCTGGGTAGCGCGTATGATCATCGCAGGATATGAATACATGGATGAATTACCATTCAAAAATGTGTACTACACGGGAATCGTTCGAGATAAACTTGGACGAAAGATGTCCAAATCACTTGGTAACTCACCCGATCCCCTCGATTTGATCACACAGTATGGTGCTGATGGCGTTCGAATGGGAATCTTGATCTCTTCTCCGGCTGGTAATGATTTGCCGTTTGACAGTTCCCAGTGTGAGCAAGGACGAAACTTCACGAATAAGATCTGGAATGCCTACCGATTAGTAAGTTCTTGGGAAGCAAAAGACATTGAACAGCCGAAATCTTCTGTGGTAGCCATTGATTGGTTTGAGTCTAAATTCAATAAAGCGCTACTGGAGATCAACGACTTGTTTGATAAGTTCCGAATTTCGGAGGCGCTGATGGCGATCTATAAGTTGGTTTGGGATGATTTCTGTTCCTGGTACCTTGAAATGATCAAACCGGGCTATGAGCAGCCGATCGATCACAAAACACTGGAGTCAACCAAGAATTTCTTTGAGCAGATCCTTAAATTAATGCATCCTTACATGCCGTTTGTTTCAGAAGAATTATGGCATTTAATCCGTGAGCGCAAAGAAGGGGAAGACATCATCGTAGCGGCATGGCCAACTGTCAGCGTTATCAATGAAGAACTTCTAAGCCAATTTGAAATTGCGGAAGAAGTGATCACAAATATTCGGAATGTACGAAAGCAGAATAACATCGCTTCTAAAGTGAAAATGGAATTGCTTGTAAAGAAAAATGGGGAGTTAAATACCGGTTTTGATGCTGTGATTGTTAAAATGGGGAATTTATCTCTGTTGGAATACCGTTCAGAAAAGGTGGGTAACGCGAATTCATTCCTCGTTCGTTCCAATGAATACTTTATCCCGTTCGGTGAGGCAGTTGATCTGGAAGCTGAGCAGAATAAATTGCAGGAAGAGCTGGATTATACCAAAGGTTTTCTGGTAAGTGTGCAAAAGAAACTTCAGAATGAGAAGTTCATGGCCGGAGCGCCTGATCAGGTCGTAGCTATGGAACGTAAGAAAGAAGCTGATGCCCTGGAAAAGATTGCTATTCTTGAAGAAAAGATTGGTGCACTGAAGGTTTAATTTACGCCTATTAATTCTTGTAAAGAAGTGCGTCTACACTGCTTTTAGAAACAAAATGGTAATGCCCTTTGGCTCTTTCGAACACTTGTTGAGCCCATTTCAGATTTTCAGCGTCTTTGCTTAATGCGGTATAAATCGGCATCAAGTATTTACGTCGACCTACTTTGTTGAGGAATTTCTCGATCGAAGGGCGTAGTTCGAAATAACCAGCCTTTATTCCAAGTACGTACCATTCGCACATGATCTCTGAATTGCCCCAATCACGGAAATTGAGTTCTGTATCCAGTTTTTTCATGAGCTTGGGGTCGATGTCTTCCGGAAGTTCGCGAATGAATGCCTGCCATTCTTGCGTGATGTATTTATTTCTGTCAAGTTTGATGATCTGTTTTTTACGCTTTTTCTTTCCTTTGATCTTGATCCATTTGACCTCGTTGAAAATATCCTCTCCTTTCGTGAAACGTTTAGCCAGCCATTGAACACGTTGCATACGAGGTGATCGTATGGCATAACAATTCTTTGGAATTCCTTCTTTATAGATCCACTCTTCCGCGTTGAAATCAGATTCATTGGGTTCTAGAAGATTTTTCTTCAGGTAATCCAGGAAGATCTCTGAATTGACCGTCTTGAAAGAATAGGTTTTGAAATAAGAGCGTAAGAAGGTGTCAAAACGTTCCCGGCCCAGATCACGTTCAAGTGTTTTTAGGAAAAATGCACCTTTAATGTAAGCAATATCCGTCATGCCGTCATCCGGATTTCGACCGCTCAATTTCAGCTTCAGTTTGGTGTCCTCCGGATGATCACTTTCACCAATGAATTCTAACTCATCTTGAAGTTCTTGAAATTCGATCTTGGCAAGAATGTCAGCGATCTCTTTTCCGTAAAGCGATTCCATGATGCGATTCTCGAAGTAGACTGTAAATCCTTCATTCAGCCAGAAATCATCCCACGATCTGTTGGTTACCAAATTCCCCGACCATGAATGTGCGAGTTCATGTGCAATAAGTGAAACCAGGGATCTATCTCCAGCAAGCACCGTAGGATTGACAAATGTTAACCTGGGATTCTCCATACCTCCGAATGGGAAGGAGTAGGGAAGAACGATCAGGTCGTATTGTTCCCACTGGTATTTGCCATAAAGGGATTCTGCTGCAGTGATCATTTTCGGAAGATCAACAAATTCGTAAGCACACGCTTCGATCAATTCCGGTTCGGCATAAATGCCGCAGTTGTTTCCCAATTTCCTATACGATAGATTACCCACTGCTATAGCAATGAGATAACTCGGAATGGGTTGATCCATTTTGAAGTCATAGGTATTGTCGCTCTCCCTTTTTTGTGGGTTGCTGGCGCTCATGACTGGGAGCATACCTTCAGGAACATGTACCGTAGCACTATAGGTAAGCCTGTTTGCCGGAGAATCTTGTAAAGGGATCCATGAGCGTGTTAGGATGGCTTCTCCTTGCGTGTACATGAAAGGGTGTTGCTTCCCGCTAGTAAGTTCAGGATTGAGCCAGTCGAGGGCTTCTGTATTTTCAGTGGTCTTATAGTAAATGTTTATGAACGAGGTCTTCGGATCAATTTTCACCATCAAGGGTTGTCCCATGATCGAATCTTTATCCCAGGGACCGATGACAAAATCGGTTTCTTTTTCATGTCCTTTTTGACCGATAGTGATTTTTTGAATGTCAAGTGATTTAATGTCGAATATGGCCGTATCCGTGCCGGAATTGATCATTTCATGCCGTGCAATCCCATAGACAGTTTTATTCTCGAAGTTAACATCCAGTTCAAGTGCCAGGTGCTTCGTCTTTATTCTGTGGATATTCGAATAACTGTGATTATCAAAAGTAGAATCACTGAACTGATCTGCTTGATTCACCTTCTTTTGCTGCGATTCAGAACACGCTGAAAAAAGAAACAGGACAAACAGTAATTTGAATGCACTAATGCTCAATATCCTTGCAGTTGACATGTGTCAAAAATAGCAATTAAAAAGTAAGTTTGTTTAATTGGGTGTTGCTCGCTTCGGTTCAGAGAGGAATCGAATGACCTCCGCGGCTCCGTGGAGTCCAAACAGGGCGGGCATGTAGGAAACCGTTCCGTAAAATGACTTTTTGAAATTCAAACCATTCGTCATTTTTAGTGAATCCTTTTTCTGTAATTCAGATGAATACACGGCTTTTATACCTTTAAAACTTGCGTTTTTGCGTTTAAGGCGTTTTTTAATATGGCTCGCAAGTTTACAATTGTGCGTACGTTCAAGATTCACGACCTGAACACATGCGGGATCAATTTTACCGCCTGCACCCATGTGGGAGATCACTTTGACTTTTTTTCGTTTACAAGCAAGGAGCCATTCCAGTTTAGGGGTTACTGAGTCGATACAGTCCATGACATAGTCGGGCTGATAGGTTTCAAGGATTTCCCAAACTCGCTCCGGAAGCACGAACTCTTCAAGCACATTTAGTTGGATTTCAGGATTGATGTCCCTTAATCGTTCCGCCAGTACCACTGCTTTATTTTTCCCGATAGTCGAATCAAGCGCGGTTAATTGCCGGTTTTTATTGGTAGGGTCAAACACGTCTCCATCAATCAGTGTAAGTGTTCCTACACCAGCGCGGGCTATGAACTCACCTGCGAAGGAGCCAATTCCACCTAATCCAACGATGAGGACATGCGCGTTTTTTAAACGAGCCATTTTGTCTTGATTTAAAAGCAATTCTGTGCGCTCTAACCAATGTGCCATTTTGTGAAAGTTTGTTTAAAATTAAGTGCGATGATCTCTTCAAGATGCGTTTCTTCCAAACCCAGAATTTCCGAGGCCTTCTCGTAAATTCGTTCAATAGGAAGCCCTGAGT
>CAIYQV010000123.1 GCA_903928365.1 uncultured Flavobacteriia bacterium | reverse complement strand
GTGAATGATTCTAAAAATGTCCCATTTGAAGCGTAAACACTGCTTTTTACAATCTTCGAAGTTGTTTCAAGATGCAATTTGTCAGTGGTTGGATTAGGATAGCAACTAAATTTCAGTTCATTGCTTAATTCAAACAGACCTACCGGATCATTCTTCCAAGCGTGAATGTCATCCACATACAATTTAAAACCGTCGGTTGTTATTAATCGCAATGCAACATATATGGTTTGTCCGTTATAACCTGCTTCAGATAGATCTACAGATCTGGTTGTCCATTCCGGATTTTCCTGTATTACATAACCTATCGTATCCGTAAAACTGGCTAATTGATCATCCGTGGTGGATACAAGCACTAAATAATCATCTGCGTAGGAGGCATCTTGCGATTTCGCCTGCCATTCAATGAAATTTCCATAATTCCCTAAGGAAAGGGGAGGAGTGATCATCCATCTGTCTGCTGTGCCATTTGGTGAGAAAAATGAGGTGGCAGAAGCAACCGTGTCTATGGCATTTTCCGGATCAACTAATGAAATCCAAGCTGCATTGTATTCAGATACACTTAGGTCAGGTGTTTCACCGTCATTATCTACAATTGTGTAATCCAGAGGGATTCCGTTTTGAAAATCAGTCAGAAGGACATCTGTTTGCGCAAATGAAAGAGAAGCCCCGAGAAGAAACAATATAATTATGTGAAGACGCATTGTAACAAAAGTAATCAATCCACTTCAATCAGTAAGATTTATCAGAATTTCTTTGAACTCCTGATAAAACGCATCAAAAGCCACCATAGTATCCTTGAGAAACGCATAGATCTCTGCATGATCCTCTTTGTTTAAATAGTTTAATTCCGTTCGAGTCCATGCGATTCTGGAAATCATCCGACCGTCAGGTAAGATTGCATTCTCAAACCATTCTCCTTCGAGTTGCATTGTGCTTTCCATCACCTTTTTTAATTCGGTCATTTGTTCCCAAATAATGGCTCGAACACCAATATCGTTTGGCTGAATATCGAAAAAAACACCAGCCTCTTTCGTGCCAGCATGCAAACGTATATATACATCTTTCACATCGGATGGATAGGATAGCCAATTGATCCTTCTTCCATTGGACGATTTGATCTTTTTGGTGAACTCTTTGAATCCGTCCCAGAATGAACTATTGATCTGCTTTTGTTCTTCTCTTGAAAGCATTTAATATAAATTAAATCAATGATCAATATTACGAACTTTTAGGTATTCCTTCTTTTATATAGAACAACTATTGATTTATCTTTGTTAGGTTAAAAATGAAGGAACAGAACATTTACAAAGCATTTCTGAAATTTAAGAAATTGCTCGCAATTGAGCGAAAAGACATATCTCAGCTCTATATCTTTGCGCTATTTAGCGGTTTATTAAGTTTGGTTCTTCCTGTTGGGATTCAATCCATCATTAATTTCATACAAACTGGTCGCACTTCAACCAGTTGGTTAATCATCATATTTATTGTTGTTATTAGTATTGCATTAAATGGATTTATGCAGCTAATGCAACTTCGTATTACCGAAAATCTTCAACAAAAAATATTTGTCTGGTCATCCATGGAAATGACCTATCGCTTCAGATTTATTGATCATCAAAAAATTGGATTACAATATCCTACTGAACTTGCCAACCGCTTTTTTGATACCCTGGTGATTCAAAAAGGATTATCGAAAATGTTAATAGACATTCCTACATCCATATTACAAATCCTATTTGGTGTCGTTTTATTGTCTTTCTACCACCCCTTTTTTATTGTCTTTAGCCTCGTACTGATTGTTGTTTTGTTTTGTTTACTTTATTTTTCAAGTGGTAAGGGCTTTACAACAAGTTTAACTGAATCAAAAGCCAAGTACAAAACCGCACATTGGATCCAAGAGGTGGCAAGATCCTCCGCTTCTTTTGAAATTATTGGAAATAACGAATTCCCTTTAAGGAAAAACGATCAATATGCTACAGGATACGTCGAGGCGCGTGAAAAGCATTTCAATGTATTGTGGAAACAATACTCGTATCTCATTCTTTTCAAGATAATTATTGCCCTTTGTTTGCTTCTGATAGGAGGATTGCTTGTGATCAATCAGCAGATGACCATTGGCCAGTTTATCGCTTCTGAAATCATTATCTTGCTCGTTATTTCATCCGTTGAAAAGCTCATTCTTTCTCTTTCTACAATGTATGATGTATTTACCTCTACAGAGAAAATAAGTGAAATTGCGGAATATCCTTTAAAGGACGTAGTTCCTTCTACGAAACTATCTGAATTCGTCCCGTTTCATACCACTTTCAGTTTGAAGGATGTTTCATTTGTTTCACCTTATTTTGAACGTACTGTATTAAAGAACATCTCTTGTGAAATTAAACCTGGTATGAACCTAGCGGTGGTAAGTGATTCGCAGCTTTATTCTGAAACATTCATCAAGATACTTCAAAACCACTTTTCACCGTCGGAAGGCCAAGTCCTTCTCAATGGCATCAACATTAGTCACTTTGATATCAATGCTGTGAAAAGTCAAATTGGCTCATTTCTAAAAAGTGACACCATTTTCTACGGAACCATCCTGGACAACATTGTCATGGGAAGGGAAGAGATCTCAATGGACCAACTAACGGAAGTTCTAAAAAGACTGCATCTTCTTGATTTTATTAATTCATTTCCTCAAGGAATGGATACGTATTTAATGTCAGGCGGAAATTTCTTGCCACCGGAAATAACCAACAAGATTATTTTGTCGAGAGCGCTGGTTGGTTCACCGTCTATCCTTGTTTCTGATGCGTCATGGCAATTGCTCTACGAAACAGATCATCCGGTTTTCGAATCGCTTTTAACATCGAAAGACTCCAATATTACTGTAGTAGCTTGTGTTACAGATCGAACCTTACTTGACATGTTCGATCACATTGCAGTTATTGACCAAGGGAGGTTAATTGCATTTGGAGATAGAGGAAAGGTGTTAGGTGAAATTTCAATTGAAACGTATTGTCATGTTTAGTTTTTCAGAAAATACGATCCGCGAGAAAATTGAACTTCACAAATTCAAATCTGCTCAATCTGTCGAAAGAAGAAGGGTAAACCGCATTTTTTTAAAAATTCTGATCGGATGCTTCGTGCTCTTTCTCTTTTTCATGTTTTTGCCATGGACACAAAATATTGAAGCAAAAGGTTACGTCACGACCTTACTTCCTGAACACCGACCACAGTCGATCATGACGGTATTACCAGGTCGAATAGAAAAATGGTTTGTTAAAGAGGGAGACCTGGTGAAGGCGGGTGATACATTAGTGATCATAACTGAAACGAAGTCAGATTACTTTGATCCAAAATTATTAGAAAGAACGCGAAACCGTCTTGAAAACAAG
>CAIYQV010000122.1 GCA_903928365.1 uncultured Flavobacteriia bacterium | reverse complement strand
CGTGTAGATCTTTGATAGGTGCGGATTGTGTTCCAGCAAACTTTTGAAGGGGGCTTTCGTCACATAATGAATTTCACAATCCGGACGTTGTTCTCTGATTGCCCTCACCACAGGTGTCGTTAGGACCACATCACCAATAGAACTGAACCGAACGATCAATACTTTCACTTCCCATTCAATTTAGCTGGTGAGTAATGGGTTTTCCAAACTTCGATATACTCATTCGCATTTCGGGGATTGAGTTCACGCAACAGCTGATCCAACAGACTCGGATAGCACCGTGCCTCCAATTGCATTTTTGGATAGATCGTTTTGTAGAGCTCAATACGCTGTTTCAAGTCCTTTTCATCAAAAAAGAAAATGTAGGGATAATTCAGTTCAGGGTTCACCCGTAGATCTGAATTGCTATCTGTTCGCTCTACCTGTGTTGCCATCCAATGCTTACTGTAAAATTTAGGCAGCATTGAAACGCGTCCTGAGGCTGAACCTTCGAGTAAAATAAGGTCGATCTTCTCCTTTTTTCCATAAAGACTATACATAGCCTCCACACGGGAACGTTTGGAATACATCGTACTGGCGAAGAACAAGAATGGAATGTTGATTACCCAGAAAACGACTACAGATACCTTCCATATTTTTTGTTTGAACGCTGACTCTTTGATTAACTGATAACCTAAAACACCGAGTATCAGGAAAAAAGGAATGATGCTTAAAATAAACCGTTCTTGCCGGTTTGGATAAAATGTATGAAACAGAAGAAAGGCAAAAGTAGGCACGAATAAAACCGCATATTTTTTTGCCGCTCTGAAAAATCCGTACCCCAATATCAAGCCCAAAGGAACAAAGAAACATCCCATTAGAACCAACAAATACATCAAGTAATTCTGATTTGGCAGATACTGAGTTCCTTCCTTTATGTTATAGGTGACATATCCCCACAACTCAGCAAAAGGATAGCCCCAGATCAAGTAATCCACCAAGCCTTGGGTCACCCCAAAAACCAATGCATTGCCTAAAGCAAAGAGGAGAAATGATCGCCACTTTTGAACAAAAAGCAGGTAGATTCCCATGCCAATCGCAAATACACCTATTTGATAGCGAAATGAAACCGACATTCCTATGATCATTCCGGATAAGAAATAATTTCTCAAGCGCTCTTCTTTGAGAATAAGCCACGTACCATAGATCAATAAAGGGGCTGCTGCCATTTCCACTAGGTTGCGAACCGAAACAAAAGGGAGGATCCACAACAAAGCCAGGAACCAACCTGTTCTTAAGGCTGTTGGCCTGTCTGAAAGTTTTTCAGTGATGCGCATTCCGAAATGAACCACAGCCAGGGAAGCCAACGCATGGAGCAATCGATTCAGAAACATCAGCATTTTAGGATTCACAATTCCAATCCATTTCATCAGATAGAAATAGATAAAATTCAATCCAACATAGGTAAAACTATGTCCTTCCGGATGACCTGCATTGTTTGGAGACCAAGGCAACCAATTGTTGTAATCATACCCGTCTACCCAAGAAGAAGAAGCCTCAATGATCAAGAAATGGTCGTCATGCATGCCATAACCCGGAGAAAAGATCACCGCAATCATTCGGGCCGCAAAAGCAACAAACAAAACTCCTTTCCAGGTATTCAAATAATTCAAATAGCGCATCACAGTTTTTCGTATTCACTAAAGATCAATGACATGTAGGCATGACATCGTTGCCGTTGCTTAATTAATTCCGACGGTTCAAAGGTATTATCCGGAAAGGACTTGGAGTCCATGTTGAAAGAAAAATTACCTTGAGGTGTCAGCCATCCGAATCCGCGGTTGATCGTGTGCAAGGCAAATTCGGGAGAGGCAGGGTTCAACAGATCCTTTGCCCAGATGTATTTTTTATACTCACCTTTCAATTGATAAAGCAGGGTTCGAACAATGTCTGCCTGCGACCCAAGTTTATCCATTTTCACTCCTCTGCATTCCTTTTTGAGTGGTTCTCCGAAAAGCAACAATGGAATATGAAAATAACCTCCCAGATTTGGATTCTGGAGATCCGCAGATGCATGACCATGGTCTGCCACGATCACAAAAACGGTATGCTTGTACCACTTGTGCTTTTTACTTTTTCGAATAAAATCGTACAAACAGCGATCAGCGTAGTACATCGAACTCATGAAATCTGCTTCTGCTCCATTCCAAACTGGAGTCCTTCCCTTCGGATAGTCGTAAGGAGAATGTGTACTTCCGGTAAAAGCTCCATACAGAAAGGGGCCTTTCATTTGGTCGAGTTTCTTTAAAAGTAATTGGTACAGATCTTCATCGTAGTAATTCAGTTTCCCGCGTTTCAATCCCGCAGGAAAATCATTTTCATCTTCTACCGTGTCAAAGCCATGATCCACAAAGTAGCCTCCAATATTGCCATATTTCAAATCTCCAGAGAAAAGGTAATGTGAAGTATATCCCATTTGTTTCAGATCCTGATTAAAGGACGGTATCTTTCGATGTTTATCAGGCTGCATGCTT
>CAIYQV010000121.1 GCA_903928365.1 uncultured Flavobacteriia bacterium | reverse complement strand
GGAGCTGGTGGTTTGATGGTGCCTGTGAATTCTAATGGTTTACTTTATATCGATCTTTTTCAAAAGTGGAATGTACCTGTGATTCTTGTTTCGAGACATTATCTCGGAAGTATCAATCATACATTATTATCTGCGGAAGCGCTCAAGTCAAGAAATATTCCAGTGGAAGGAATCGTCTTTGTCGGTGATGAAAACACTACGACGGAGTCCATTATTCTTCAAGTCACAGGTTTCAAGATGATCGGAAGAATCCCAATTGCTGAAGAAGTGAACAGTTCTTTTGTTAGTGAACAGGCGCAAAAAATGAAAAACTATTTTCAGAAATGAGTAACTGGCTTCAGAAAGACCGCTCGCATGTATGGCACCCGTTCACACAAGTTCAAACCGCCCTTGATCCGCTATTGATCACACACGCAAAGGATGCCGTTCTTTATGCCGAAGACGGGAAGGAATATATTGATTGTAATTCTTCCTGGTGGGTGAATGTACACGGCCATGGGAATGAGCATATCGTCAGTGCGATAGCTGAACAAGTAGCTCAACTTGACCATGTGATCTTTGCGGGTGTTACACATCCAAAAGCGATCGAACTGGCAGCGCGTGTTTCTGATCTACTTCCTGATGCGCTGGAAAAAGTATTTTTCTCCGACAATGGTTCCACAGCGGTGGAAGTCGCACTCAAAATGGCATTTCAATTCTGGCACAATCAGGATAAGCCGAAGCATCGCGTACTGGCTTTGGATGGAGCTTATCATGGAGACACTTTTGGCGCTATGTCAGTGGGTCAGAGAGACTATTTCAATGCACCGTTCGAGTACTTTTTCTTTGATGTGGATTACCTTGATTTTCCCAATGAAAACAATAAATCAAAACTTCTTGCTCAAGCAGAGATGCTATTCGCAACGGGAGAATTTGCTGCATTCATTGTGGAACCACTGATTCAAGGCTCAGCGGGGATGCGTATGTATGAGGCAGATTGGCTGGATGCATTGGTCAGAATTGCGAGGAAATATGACGTATTAGTCATATTTGATGAGGTGATGACGGCCTGGGGTAGAACAGGTGAATTGTTCGCCATGGATTATTGTGAGGAGAAACCCGATATCGTTTGTCTTTCGAAGGGATTAACCGGAGGGGTATTACCTTTGGGATTAACCGTAGCTACCAATGCGATCCATGCCGCTTTTCTTTCCAACGAAGTAGCAAAAGGTTTTCTGCATGGCCATTCCTTTACTGGCAATCCCATAGCGTGTGCCTCCGCATGTGCAAGTTTAGATATTTTTGAAAAAGAGGAAACCTGGTCTAATATTACCCGGATAAATAAGTTCCTGAGGGAAAAGAAGAAACTTTTTGAGAGCCATTCACAAATTGAGTCCGTTCGAATGCTTGGAACAATTTTCGCCGTTGAACTGAAAACAGGGGAAGGAAACACTTATTTCTCTGGTATTCGCGATCAAGCGTATCAGTTTTTCATTGAAAATGGTTTGTTAATGCGCCCATTGGGCAATGTGATCTTCCTAAATCCACCTTATTGTATAACCAACGAACAGATGGAAAAGGCTTTTCAGAAGATTCTTGAACTCGCAGATGGATTAACAGCGCACAATTCATCCATTTGATTGTTTTAGAAGAAAACGTATTTATGAAATTTGGATTAAGCGTGCTTCTACTCTTATTTTTAGG
>CAIYQV010000120.1 GCA_903928365.1 uncultured Flavobacteriia bacterium | reverse complement strand
TGCTGCTGCCATCATATATCATCATTCCGTCATAATCGTTTTCAGTGGCAAAAGCAGAAAACACTAATCGCACTTTCATAGATGAAACAACAGGCCATATTGTTATAGTAATGTCTGATGAAGAACCGTAGTTACTACTTCCGCCTGCGTCATAGAAATTTCCACTATGAACCCACCTTGATCCCGCACTCATATTAAAATTCTGCCCCCACCCATTCGCTCCTATCATAAGGATAAAAGCAGAAAATAGGGAAAACCCTTTAAGAGTCCAACCCCGACTTTGTTTAACATTTTAAACTGTTGTAAATCAGGGTATATTTTTCACTTAGTTGACAACTCGCAGCCTAAACGTATTTTTTTCGGCAAAAATCTTCGACGAATTTTCGACGAAATCAGAAGAAAGATTTGAATTCTTCTGCGTTTAATTGTGCATCTAAACGGAGGTAACGCATGAAGTTTTTTTCGGTTTTGTGACCACTGAATTTCATAATGGCATGCGCCGGCATCCCCGCCAGAAACTTGGAGGTACAAAACGTTCTGCGACACGTATGTGAAGAAACCATCTCCCATTTGTATTTGGCCAGGGTAATAAGTTCCCCAGATACAGTGCGTTGAGTGGTGATCAAGTCATTCATTCCCGCTCGGTAACAAAGCGAACGAATAACTTTATTGAACTGACCGAGAGCGCTATTTGGCAAATTAGGCAACTCATAGTGATACCTTTCCAAAATGCGTTTGAGACGCTCTGAGATCGGAATAAGCACCTTGTTATTTTTACCTGAGGCTTGGGTCTTTTTAGGCGAAACTTCAATGTAAGCCGCAGAAGGAGAGAGGATTGGAAGTGTTGTAAAATCACTGAATCGCAAACCGGTTTCACAACCTACCAGAAAGAGATCACGCACTTTCTTCTGTTCGCCTTCCAGTTCCATCTTTTCTAAAAGCGCCAATTCTGATTCTTTCAGAAATACCGAATCGATCTCTTCAGTATGATTCATTAAGTGCTTCAAACTGAACGGGTCAATGACCTCCTTGTCAAAACACCAGTTTAAAAAGACCTTCAGATTTTTATATTGTTTACCCACCGTATTGACCGACAAGCCATGTTCTCCCTGGATATTGGTTGCTGTGAAGGTCAGGTATTTCTGAAAGATCTCAATAAACTCCGGTTTTCGGGAACTGAAATCCTCAAGCGTTAGTTCAGAGTCGTAGATCTTTTCGGCGTGTAACAAATGCTTTCTCAACGCTTTATCGTAATCGATAATGTCGGCAATATGACTTTTTTTATCAGCAATGAATGAATCAAATGTTTGCCAAAAGAAGCTTTTTTTATCTGACAAACCTTTCTCTTTGGTCTGCAGGATCTTATTCTTCAAAGCCTCAGGAGTCGGCATGATCCCTTTCTTTAAAAAGGATTCCATATGCACTCCAACCACATAGCATAAGAAATTGAGATGCAGATTGATAGCATACGCATCCGGAATGGTGTCGCGCTCATAAACGCGTTGTTTTCTCAAGTTCCAGTCACGCACAAATACCGATCTGCCGGTGGTCATACGCAAACGGTGATTGGAATAACTGAGCGAGAGCATGATCATCGTTTTTCCCTTCGCTTGTTTATCTCGAAGATTGAAACGGATGTCCGTCATTACGCTATTGGCAACGCGATTTCCACCGGCTGTCAGATAGTTGTCAAAATGTTGGTACTTGTGCATGATGAGTTATTTTACAAAGTGAATACTCATCCTCATCAAGTGAAAATTGTAAGGTTCATTGCGAGTTACGCCTATTTGAATGGGCTTCAAAAATATTTAAGAAAAACGTTTCGGAAAAATAAATTTGAACCTTTTAGAATTGACAATGGACAATGCTTCAATGGACAATGCCCCCCCTTTAATTGTCAATTGTAAAATTGTTTATTGTGAATTGCCTCAGCCTTCGGGTAAGGAGATTCTAGAGCCGAGAGCTGAGATTCGAGACTTATTCTCGCTTCTCGCAGCGACAGCGATCTAGGTTCTAACAGCGCCAGCGGTCTAGGCTCCATCTGCTATATGATCAATTGGATAACTGTCAATTGTCCATTGAAAAAAAAACTACATGTTTTGCAGATCCACCGTTCGCATGGCCACGAACAGCTTGAGAATACGTTCCCCGATTCCGGGAACATCGACATGAATCAGGTAAACACCGGAAGCCACAGGAATATTCGCATGGTTCGTTAAGGTCCAGTCTTGGTAGGTGACAGGGCTGTCCTTTTTGATTTGTTTGATCAACTTACCATTCGTACTGTAGATAGAGATCGTACATCGCTCCGGCAGATTCGTGATCTTCACGCGGTTGTCCAGTTTATTGATCTCATACTCAGAGAACGCATTGTATGGATTGGGTACAACATTGATGAGCTTCAGCACGTCTGATAATGCAGATTCACTGCCCGTGATCGTTCGGTCCGTAGACATGCTCCAGCCATACATTGGTCGGCCTTGGTTGAGGTTGGAACAGGTGTAATTCTTATACTCCTTATTGATGCGTAGTTTGATCTTCACATCGGTTGAAAGCACTTTTTGCCCCTCTTTCAATAGCGGGTTGGCAATCCAGCTCAGACTTCCGTATACCTGTCGCTTGGAGGTATTGTTTCCTGCTTCGATCTCCTGCATCTTCTGATGTAAGAAATGTCCGCTTCCCTCCGCTTCAGAAGGTAAATATGCCGGGAAATCAAATCCTGACGCAAAGTTGTTGACGGTCGCCTGATCACTCGAGAAAATGTAGATCGGTTGCACACCTCCCATGACCGGAATTCCCAGATCGTTCACCAAGCGGTCGCTCGGATCCCACAACATGTTTGCACCATTATCCATTCCGAGGAAAGAATTCTCACCAAATGCCATGTACAAACGTGCTCCTGTCTCCAGATCGATGGCATAGCCCGGGAACCATCCCATTCCTGTTCCGGTACCATCCGGCTGTCCGTTCTTGTTCACACTCGAACTTTTACGAAGAGCGCCTGGTTCGCAACTGCCTACATTCAATGCGGCATCACGACCGGTTTCGATCACGGGACAACGCGTCCATTTCGATTTATCTGAAGTGATGACTAAATCAACGCTGGGCAAGAAACTGATCGATGCATTCGCTCGCGAAGATCCGGGAGAAGAAAGATCATAATAGGCCATCGGCATGTAATCTGACTGATAGCCGGTCAATCGATGCGGCGCTATGCCTCCGCCCAGAATGGAAGAGAAATGTTTGTCGTCATCCACACCTACTTCATCGCGATAACTGCATGGATCAAGGTATCCTGCGCTTCCTGGTGTACATTCGTAGCTGCTGCTGGACGGATCTGTTTCAGGCGCGTAAATTCCGGCTCGGATCCAGTTTGTAGGGAAGAAGGCATCGTTATCGGAAACGAAGGTCAGCCATTGTTTAGAGCTATCCGCAAAACTGATGGAACTACTGATCATGTCAGTCACTTTGGAAGATGCATTCCCCGCCGGACCATAATAGTTTTCCTGGTGAACTTGTACCGAAACGCCCCATTGCGGAATGAGTTGCTCATTGTTGGCACGGATCGTCTTTTCTGAGCGAACCGAGTCGAGAAGGGTACCTCCTGCGGAAGCATAACGATAAATCACCCAGGAAGCGGTATCCGCTCCGTTGAAATCA
>CAIYQV010000119.1 GCA_903928365.1 uncultured Flavobacteriia bacterium | reverse complement strand
CCTGCATTCAAAATTACAGTTGGCAAGGTAACCGTTGCCGTTTGCCATTGATTTAAACTTCCTGACCAGGAGTAACTTTGGTCTTGTACTCCATCAAAACCATAGTTGATCGTTGCTGCCGTTAATGTCTGAGATCCTGAATTCGAAATTGTTACTTGCGGAGTCACCGTACCAGAACATAACGTTCCAGAAACACCTTGAGGAGCACTTAGTCCTGCGTCCAAAACGGCAGCAGTTGCACCGGAAGGATCATATCCATCGATGAATTGAGCACCGCTTGAGTTAGGATCAAGCCAGAATTTCAACTGATTGGTACTGTTGCTTCCTGCCGGCTCCCATGAATAGGAGATTTTACCATATTCATCTGAGAGTTGGGCGGCCCCGCAAGCCGATGCCCCTCCATGCAATTGACCAATTACCCGATGGTTTTGATCCATCAGAGGAGAACCGGAAGAACCTCCTTCAGTAACACCGGAATCCCATCCTGTTACTCCCCAATGACTATTCGCCGGACAAGTTCCAAAAGTCGTAGAGATTAAGGGGTCATTCTCGAAGGAAATCTTTTTAATATCTCCCGCCGGATGATGAATTCCAACGGCGCTGGTTGGTGTTGCTCCTGAGTTATCCCAGCCTAAAAAATAAGGCGTATAAGTTGACGGTACAGTGTTACCCACTAACCCCCCTGTAATTTCAACAAGACAAACATCAGATGCCGTTGCACGAGCTCTCAATACCGCCCCGGAGAGTGACTCGAAGGTGGGAGAACTGGCAGGGTTAGCACAATCTGGAGATTGCCAGTTGAATCGGAAAATCCAGGTAGCCGGATTACTGTAACAATGATCCGCAGTCAAGACGTAGGGTTTGCCATCATTCAATACATTATTCACTAAAGACCCGGTACAAAACCCACTCGAACCAGAAACGAGCATGACTACAGCATTGCGTTCGTTCGTCCATGGACCACCTTCAGGGCAATTCACGTTGTTATTACAACTCCCAGAACTACCAAATGCCTTTTGCTGGTATTCAAGCGCGGTGCGGTATCCGTGTGTGACTGTTGAAACGGTTAATCCAGCCTCTTTGTTTCTATTAGCAGATGGTATAAAGTATTCGATCACTGCTGTTTCTCCGGGCACCAACTCGGTCCCCAATTCACCCTCATAAAGATGGTTTTCATTGAAGGATCCCAGAATAAATGACTTATCAGGATTGTAAACGAAGAGCTCGTTACCATCAGGAATTTTCACATCCTTAAAGGTCAGGTTTACCGTCAAGGCTTCTTTACAGGTCACTGCAAGCATCCATAAGCGTGAACCATCTGTCATTTCGAACCAGGTACCGGAATTGCTCAAGTTCAATGAAGTGTAATTATTGAACCCGAAGCGCCACGGACCATTACCCGTTTGATCTGTCACCTCATCTTCGGATCGCAATACATCCATATTTGGTCTGGCAAATGTGACTGCATCCAGTTTTGGAAGTTCATCCAGTTTATAGCTTTTAGGCCTTCCACCATTACCTTGTTGTCCCCAAACGGAGATTATGGCCACAATGAATGAAATGATAAGTGCGTACTTCATGAGTTATAGTTTTTCATGCGAACGCATATGCGAACGCAAATGTTGGGTTTAAGAAAGGTGAAATTACGGATTCTAGCGTAAAAAGTGTTTTGTTTTCTAAATTTCCTCTATCCAGCTTCTGAACGGGGCCGAATTGTTTTAATTTTGAAAGAGTCACAATGACTGCCAAAAGCAAAACCAATGATCATAGGAATCTGTGGAGGAAGTGGATCGGGTAAAACTACCTTGTTGAAGCGTTTATGTGAAGAGTTGAAGCAACATCAACCTTCCGTTTTCTCTATGGACAATTATTACTTACCCATCGAGCAACAACAACATGATGCCAAAGGCGAGGTGAATTTCGATCTTCCTACGGCGCTAGATCGATCAAAACTGCATCACGATCTTCAACAACTGGTCAACGGTAAATCAATAGAGGTGAGAGAATACCATTTCAATGCGCCTCCCGACCGCATTACGCTTTTAACAATCCACCCTTCCGAGATCATTATCGTGGAGGGTCTGTTTCTTTTCCATTACACCGAGATAAGAGAGTTGCTCGATTTTTCCATTTTTATGGAGGTGGATCCTGAAATACAATTGGACAGAAGACTTTATCGGGATCAGGACACACGGGGATATTCAAGAGATGCTATTCTCTATCAGTGGAATGAACATGTATTGCCGTGTTACAAAAAATACCTTCAACCATACGAATCATTGGCAGATTTCCGTTTCCATAACGATACGCGAGCAGATGAAGAATTCGAACGGTTGATGTATGACCTTCATATGCGTTTAGCTCAAAAGACACATTGAGGTGGTTTAAAAACAAATGGTTATTTCTCGTTATTCTTGCCGTTGCAGGAACAGTTACTGCTATTGTTGCTAATAACTCAGATCGTTTTTCAGTAAAAACAGAATCTTTCCAAAATGAATTTTTACAAAAAGAACATGCCCTCAAGGCTTTTCTAGGTCAATGTCGATCGCATCCATACACGGCTTCAAACAAAAAGAAATTTAACTCGCTTTATTACCATTATTACAAAAATGATTCGCTGCTTTACTGGAATTCCAACGACCTCCCAGTTGGTCGATTTTCAGATCTTCATTATCCTGCGAATGGTGTAATCCATCTTCAAAATGGCTGGTATTATGCATTGAGCGAAAAAGCTGGGAATAGTACCCATTGTGTATCGTTTCTGATCAAACATGATTACCCCTATGAGAACCCTGATCTGAAAAATGTTTTTCAAGACGACTTTGAACTCGATAAAAACACAACCATCTCCCTGGATCAAACGGAAGGGATAAAGATCACAGACGAACAAGGAAAGTATATATTTTCTGTTATAGCATCACCTGCTTCAGATGAAAGTTCGGCCTTTTCACAATGGATGCTGCTTTATTATTGTGCGCTTTTTGCATTGTGGATGGTGCTCTGTCTGGCATTATTCCGAAAATGGTCTTCCCCTTTGCGTTGGCTCATTCCGCTAGCGATTACCGGGTTTAAAGTCTACGCTCTTTCAACAGGTTTGTTCCATTTTAATTTGGGTTCAGGAGCACTTGACCCTTCCATTTATGCTACCAATAAATGGTTCCCGAATTTCTACGAGTACTTAACAAACGTACTGGTTATCTGCACCTTGATCTTAATACTGGAACAAACATTGAGGAGTTCTATAGTCCCTAAAAAGCTAGCCTATCTTCCGCTTTTAGGCTCCATATTATTTTGGCTTCTGATTCGCGATGTGACAGAGGGGCTGGTCGAAAACTCATCTATTCCATTATCGATTGACAGACTTTTCTCACTTAATGGTTACACCATCTTAGCCGTTTTCAGTATTGGTTTGTTACTCTATGTTCTTTACCGAT
>CAIYQV010000118.1 GCA_903928365.1 uncultured Flavobacteriia bacterium | reverse complement strand
GTGGTGTTAAATTTCCATTGGGCTCTTATGCTACTTCAGATAACGGATTTCAAAATCTGTATCCCGGAACAGGCTCAGTGGACGGATTAGGCATGTTGAACTTTGTCCAGCGATTGAAAGGAAAAATGACCATTCAAAGTGATGCCAGCTACAGTGTAAAAACTGCCAATAGTTCAGGTTTCAAATTTGGTAATTCCTTTCTATCGAGCATGCAGCTGACTCATTACCTTTCTATTAAAGGAAATCGTTTGCTTTATGCTGCAGGAGCCTTTTATGAACACTTTGACAAAAGCATTTCAACGAAATCCGATCTGGGACTGAACAACAACTCAGGATATACTGTCGGTATCCGATTAAACGCAAATTATTTAACCCAGCGATGGTTAGTTACCACGCAGATCAACATTCCTGTTTTACAATCACTAAACAGTGGCAATGTGAAAAGCAACGGTGCCATTCAGTTGGGAATACATTATTTACTAAAAACGAACGTAAAATGAAAAAAATGATCCTTAGTGCGGTAGCACTTTCAATAGCTATTATGAGTGTTTCATCTTGTAAGAAAGAAGAAACGCCAACTGCAACTATCACATTTAATGAGCCTTTGGCGAATGATACCATCCTAATTGGTGACAGTCTTCATGTAGAAGGTACGATTACAGGGACCGGTGAGTTGCACGGTTACACACTCAGTATTACCAATAAAACTTCCGGAGCTGTCCTGTATACAGGTTCGGCAAGTAATCACAGTGATACCTATGCATTTCATGAGCATTGGTTAAATAATGTTTCATCCACTTCGAATATAGAGGTGAAGGTAGAGGTTGAATTAGATCATGATGGCAATAAAACAGCGAAGGCTGTTCAAGTCGTCGCATTGAATTAAACTGCCACTTTTTGGAAAATCCTCCTGTTTGTCTTACAAATAGGAGGATTTCAAAGGGATATTCTTTTCTATTGAGATTATTTCGTGATTCTAGCTTAAAACGGATCAAAACCATTACTTGGGGAGGAATTATTTAATTTATCTTGCCTATCTTCTCCTTTTTAGGCCAAAAGGAGCACTTGTCTCCGCTGCGCAACAGCTTAAACCCGAGGGTTCTCATTCCTTCAAATGAAAAAAGGCCTCACTTTCGTAAGACCTTTTTTTGCAGAGAGGAAGAGATTCGAACTCTCGATACGGTTACCCGTATACTACCTTTCCAGGGTAGCTCCTTCAACCACTCGGACACCTCTCTAGGTTGGGAGTGCAAAAGTAATAAAAATTATTTTGAGACCGTCATTTCACCGCAAAGTGAGCGAGACAAGTCGCTTTTTATCTGATCATAAGATCTGTCTTGTCCAAGCAGGTGCATCACTTTGGTCATTGCGGCCTCTGTTGTAAGGTCATTGCCACTAACCACTCCCACTTTTTCGAAAAAGGAACTGGTGGCATATTTACCCTGTTGAACGGATCCTGAACTACATTGCGTAATGTTTAAAATGATTCCACCATCAGAGATATATTTCTCAATCAATTTTCGGAATTCAGCATTACTCGGTGCATTTCCTGAACCGAAGGTCTCCAACACTATGGCATCGGTGATTTTTCGGTCGAATAAACTGGTGTATGCTTTCACGTTGAAACCGGGAAAGATTTTCATTAAGGCAACCCGGGAACTCATTTGAGAATGGTAGGATAATTCTTTTCTTTCGGTTCGGAATAACTTGTCCAAATTGTAATTAATCGTTACACCAGCCTTTGCAAGATCCGGATAATTAGGTGAAGAAAATGCTTCAAATTGATTCGCGCTGATCTTTGAACTTCGATTGCCTCGGTAGAGCGAATACTCGAAATATACGGCCACCTCTTGAACAATCGGTTGACCTTCCTGGTCTTTATCTGCCGCAATCTCAATGGCCGTAATCAGATTTTCCTTTCCATCCGTTCGTATGGTTCCAATGGGTAACTGAGATCCCGTAAAAATGACTGGTTTTCTCAATCCCTGTAACATAAAACTCAATGCCGAAGCTGAAAAAGCCATTGTATCGGAGCCATGCAAAATAACAAACCCATCGAATGCATCGTAATGATCCCGAACCGCCTGAGCCATCTGCTGCCATCGCAACGCATCCATTTCAGACGAATCAATCGGCTCTTCAAAACTAAATGTGTCCAGTTCCACATTGAGACGATGAATCTCCGGTACGTGCTTGTGAATGTGGTTGAAGTCAAAACTCTTCAATTCTCCTGTCTCCGGATCGTTGATCATTCCGATCGTTCCGCCGGTGTATATGAGTAATACTTTCGGTTTGTTCTTCATTCGATTACAAATTAAAGAGTTCCCGCGCATTTCTGCTCGTTATCTCAGCGATTTCTTCCAGGCGCATTTGCTTCACTTCCGACAGCTTATCTGCAATCAAGGTTAAGTAACTGCTTTCATTTCGTTTTCCGCGATGAGGCGATGGAGCGAGGTATGGGGAATCCGTCTCAAGAACAAGTAGTTCCATAGGAATATCCTTCACGACCTCATCCAAACCTGATTTCTTAAAGGTGAGCACACCCCCAAGACCTATTTTAAAAGTGCCATAATCCTTGATCTTCATAGCCTGTTCGAGCGAACCGGTAAAGCAATGAAAGACTCCGGTCAGAGCGGTATCATGTAATTCATCCACTACATGAAAAATTTCATCGAATGCATCCCTTGCGTGGATCACAATAGGAAGTTTTAACTCTTTGGCCCATTGAATTTGACGACGGAATACTTCTTCTTGTTCTTTTTGAAAGGTTTTATCCCAGTACAGATCCATTCCAATCTCTCCAACTGCAATGTATTTTTCAGAAAACAACCATTTACGGATGGTCCCCAGTTGCTGCTCCCAATCTTCTTTCACAGAACCGGGATGCAAACCCATCATCGGAAAACAATTTTTCGGGTATTGCTGACACAAATCATGCATTGGTCCGATCGAATCGGCATCAATATTTGGCAAAAGCAGGGTACTCAC